>LOES01000029.1 GCA_001515955.1 Clostridia bacterium BRH_c25
CCTATGAGCCCACCAAAAATATTGATTACAAAAAGTGCAACAGCGCCTACAACACCGTTTATCACAAGCTTAACAATTATTTTGATTGGAAGCACCAGCAATACCCCTACTATATAGACAGCACCTATGGCAAGAAAGATTGCCAGAATTGAAAATACATCTATCTGCGGCACTATAAATCCCCCTTTAACAAGTAATATATTGAACGCAGGTCAGCATTCCTATTGAGTATAGTGCGAATTCAATAACACTAATGAAACATTTACGCGAAATTGGAATTAAGAATGTAAAACGTTTTTCGCGAAATGTATTATATGTTTATTTATATTAATGTTTTCACTTTTTATTACAGCTTTTGTACAAATACTAATTTCAGGATTCACATATACCGCTGATACTTATTATATTTTTACACTCAGTCCCTTATCCTTTGCAAGCTTCAAGAGATAGGTGTATTGAGATCTGGCAGCCTCCATTTTATATATTGCATGATCCACAAGCTCAGGGGCTGTGACATTGTCAAAATAAGACTGGGCATCATACATTTCCTGCTTTGCTTTGCAAATCGTGTTTATGAACTCCTGATTTTCGTCCTTTACCGGTGTCCCCTGAAGATTTCCCAGCATATAGCCTATTACTTCATTTAACTGTTTCTGCTTTTTAGCTTTTCTTTCAGCTAGATTTGTGGACATAAAAACACCTCCGTTATTGTTACTAATTTATCCATTAATTAGCAATAATATACTGAGGTGTAATTCATTTTTATGAAAAGATTTACTTTTTACTAGATTTCTCTTCTGCCCTCAAGAGCCTTCATAAGTGTAACCTCATCAGCATATTCCAGATCTCCCCCTACGGGTACACCGTGGGCTATTCTGGTAACCTTGATTCCAACAGGCTTCAAAAGCCGCGAAATATACATAGCAGTGGCTTCTCCCTCTATATTTGGATTGGTAGCAAGAATAATTTCCTTTATTTCATTATCAGCTACTCTTCTAAGAAGCTCCTTTATTCTGATTTCCTCCGGACCTATCCCTTCCATAGGAGATATAGCTCCGTTCAGTACATGATATAATCCCTTGAACTCCCTTGTTTTCTCCATTGCCACTACATCCTTGGGGTCTTGAACTACGCAAATCATACCGCCGTCTCTCTTGGCATTGGAACAAATATTACAGATATCTGTATCTGTAATATTGCAGCAGACCTTGCACTGCTTAATATTTTTCTTTGCGTTTGTTATGGAGCCTGACAGCTGCTCTACATCTTCCATAGACATATTCAGTATATAGAAGGCCAGCCTTTGTGCTGTCTTATTACCCACTCCGGGCAACTTTGAAAGCTCATCAATAAGTTTAGCTATAGGCGCTGCATAGAAGCTCATTTAGAATAAACCTCCGGGTAAATTAAGTCCTCCAGTTATCTTGCTCATTTCCTTGCTTAACATTTCGTCTGCCTGCCTAATGGCTTCATTTACAGCAGCAGTAATAAGATCCTGAAGCATTTCTGCGTCATCCGGATCAATTACTTCCGGTTTTATAGCTATCGATATTATTTCTTTCTTTCCTGATGCTACTACTGTTACAGCACCACCTCCGGCACTTGCTTCAACAGTCCTCTGCTCCACTTCCTCCTGAAGCTTTGCCATATCCTTCTGCATCTTCTGTACCTGTTTCATCATGTTATTCATATTTCCTCCCATTCCTGGGAATCCGCCTTTAGCCATTTATAATTCCTCCCTCAATTTAGATCTAAATGTGGCATATGTGGGCAACGGGCGGGCATGGAAACCCGCCCCTACGCCTCGTATCTCGTATCTAATATATTATACTATTCTTCTTCTATTACTTCAACATTGTCCATGCCTACAAGTTTGATAGCAGCTTTCACCATATCCTCCGGCTCCTCCTGTTCAACCTCACCTGCTATTATGCACTTTATCTTAAGGGGTGTCCCGAAGTACTGTGATGCGGTTTCTTCCACATCCGTCCTGTTTGAAGATGATTCAAGCGCTTCTTTGGAAAAAATATCTTCCCTTTCGTAGGACAGCAATATGGTACCCGACTCCACCTTCACAGGCTTTGCCATTGCCAGATATGTCCTCAGCTTGATCTTGCCACGGCTTTTGATTTCCTGCATGAAACCGGGCCACTTCTGTATTATATCTGAGCTGTCCGCCTTCAAAGCTGCTTCTGCTCTTGATTTGGCAGGAGCTGCCTTTTCCTTCTTTACTGATGCTTCCTGGTTAACATTTGAACCTGCCGCCTGCGTCTTCTCCCTGGATACAGGAGTGAAGCTTCCCTTTGAAACCATGTCCTCCAATTTGGCTATCCTTGTGAGCATACCCTCCAAGCTGCCGTCCCCACCTGCTCTGCACATTTTGACCAGTGCGACCTCCAGTAAAATCCTTGGATTTGATGACCACTTGGATTCACTTTCAAGCTCCGACAGTATGCTGATGCATCTTATAATATTATTTTTATCATAATCCAAAGACAGCTTCTTAAGCTGCTCGATTCCTTCCCTGGACATATCAATTACTTCTTCGCACTTTGATACTGCCTTAGTCATCAGAAGATTTCTGTAGTGCACCATCAAATCTCTGATAAACTGGCTGATATCCTTCCCTCCTGCTGCTATTTCATCTATTACCCTTATAGCACTGCCAACATCCTCTTTAAGTACTGTCTCAGATATCCTGAATAAATATTCATTGTTTACGATACCCAGAACTTCAAGCACATTATCCTGGGTTATTGTCTTGTCTCCATATACCGAGCATTGGTCAAGTATACTCAATGCATCCCTCATGGCTCCATCACTGTTTCTTGCTATAAGCTTTACAGCATCATCTCCGGCTTCCATACCCTCCTCAATGCAGACGGTTTTCAGCCTCTCAGTTATGTTTTCGACACTTATCCTTCTAAAATCAAATCTCTGACATCGGGACAGTATAGTCGCCGGCAGCTTGTGGGGCTCTGTAGTAGCCAATATAAATAGTACATACTCCGGCGGCTCCTCCAGGGTCTTTAAAAGTGCGTTGAATGCTTCATTTGTTAGCATGTGGACTTCATCTATTATATATACCTTGTACTTGCCCAAAGTTGGTGTGAATTTGATGGCTTCCCTTAAATTTCTTATGTCATCTATTCCTCTGTTTGAAGCTGCATCTATCTCATTCACATCTATGGAGTTTCCTTCATTTATACTGATGCAGCTTTCACATGCATTGCATGGATTGAAATCCAACGGGGCTTTGCAGTTTACTGCCTTGGCCAGAAGCTTGGCAGTAGTGGTCTTGCCCGTGCCTCTTGTTCCGCAGAAAAGGTATGCATGGGAAATCCTGCTATTCTTAAGCTCATTCTTCAATGTAACTGTTATCTGCTCCTGACCGCATATATCTTCAAACCTTTGCGGCCTCCACTTTCTATATAAAGCTGTATACATGGCTATCCTCCAAGTACTTCATTAATGTGTGCTCTACTGTTTATTGTCTTTAGTATCATATTAAAATATTAGCATAATACAGCGTTATAGTAAATTGAGGATTTATATGGAATGCAAAAAAAATGCTCATTTCTGAGCATTAGAAAAATTCAATATCTTCATCGTTGTATATTTTTTCAAAAATCGCCCGCTTCGTCAGGAACATCATCTCCAGGGTCCCTACCACAGTTGGATTGAACTGTGTGCCTTTGTTCACCACAATTTCACTGATACCTTGGCTTATACTCCTTGATTTCCTGTAGGGGCGGTTGGAGGTGATTGCATCAAAGGCATCTGCAACACTTATGATTGATGCCATTATAGGTATTTCATTTTCTTTGATCATGTCCGGGTAGCCTTTGCCATCATATCTCTCATGGTGATGTCTGATTGCCTTCAAAATATCTTCTCCCAATCCTATCTTGGATACAATCCTATAAGCAATTTCCGGATGCTGCTTTATAATATCATATTCCTCTTTTGTCAGCGCACTGCTTTTATTCAGTATTGAATCGCTTATTCCTATTTTACCAATGTCGTGAAGCACTCCTGCAACCCATATATCTTCTATAAAGCTCTTATGGTATTTCATTTCTGATGCAATGAAGGAAGAATACTTTGCAACCCTTATGGAATGGCTCTCGGTATATTCATCCTTGGCTTCAACTACCGATACCAGGCTCTGCACTGTTTTCAGGTATGAATGCTTTAATATCTCATACGCTGTGGCATTGTCTATGGCTATAGCTATATTGTTTGATAATGAGCTTATAAGCTCAATAAGCTCCTCTTTTGGCTTTTGTTTCAAAGTAGTACACATTACACCGATTACCTTGGACTTTACCATTATTGGAGTAAATACAACGCATTTGGCGCCGTTTTCTTTGCAAAGCACTTCATAATAACCTTGGGGAATATTTTCTCCCTCAAGCTCTATTACAATTGTACTTTTTCTCACCACTGCTTGCCCTGCAATATCATCTCTTATATCAATGGTACCCCTGTCATACTTTTCTGTCCTTATTCCTTTTAAAGCCTTAAGCTCCAGCTTATATGGATCCTTATCGCTTACAAGCCTTATTGCACAAATCAAGGCTTCAGTTATTTCTGCCACCTGGTTGACAACTGCAATGAGCATATTATTCAAATCCATTGTGGATGTCAGAGTACTGCTGATTCTATTCAAGGTCTGAAGCTCGTTGTATTTCTTTCTAAGCTGAAGCTCCATTGTTTTCTTCTGTGTTACATCTCTTACTATAGCTTGTATTCCTACTACCTTTTCATCCTCTATTACCCGTTTAGTACTGCCTTCTACTCTTATCAAGCTTCCATCCTTCTTTAAGAACTTCCCCTCGAACTCCCTATAGTCGTTCCTGGGAGCAGCCAGCTCCTCAAACCCGGGATATTCATGCTTGACAATATTCAATATTGATTTCCCAATTAGCTCTGATTCGTTATAACCCAATATCTTTTCCATGCTGCTGTTTATATAAACCAGCTTGTTCTCCGGGTTAACTACCAATACCATGTCCGATATATTGTCCATCAAAGTCCTGTATTTCTCTTCCGACTCGTTAAGCTGGGCCATTGTAGCCTCCAGCTGCCCATAAGAGGCTTCCAGCTCTATATTTATACTCTGAAGCTCCTCATTGTTCAAACGCAGCTCCTCAGTCCTTTTATGAAGATCAGTATATGTATTTTTAAGATTTCCTGCCATTTCATTAAAGGCATCGGCGACCTCTCTGATTTCATCATTGCTATTTACCGCAATTCTGCTGTCCAGATTGCCTGCTGTAATTGATTTGACACCCTCTCTCAACTCTGTAAGCGGAGCTGTCAGTGATTTAGACAGGAAAAGTGAAGCAATCAATCCGGTAAAAATACAAAGCAATGCTAAAAACAGGATAATTTTTCCATCATATGTATTATATATAAGGGCCCATGACATAACAAAAGGGATTATAGATACTGTCAAAAAATACAATAATATTCTTAACTTAAAATTGATTTTATGCACAGAACAATATCCCCCCTTTTATCCAAAATTCGACATTATTCCTATTCCATTATATCAGCAAGTATAAGAGTATTGTAAGATGCTTAAACCAAATAAGACTTCAGACCTATAATTTAAGTCTAGAGTCCTACTAAAACTCTGGAAAAAGGCAAAACAAAAAAACTTGCATTACACAAGTTTTAAATATATGGCCGTGCACCTTCCTTCGACACGCACCTACAAGCGTTACCCGGATAGTTAGCTCCAATCAGGCAACCCTGCGGCACACGAAAGGGTTCACTTACCGTTGCTTCCTTCCGGACCTGGCGGGGTTCATGAATTTCCGTTGCGCAGGACCCAATCATCGTCACCACTTGCCCGGGGCAGTCCTCACAAGCAAGTGCCTCAGCAAAGGAATTCAACCCTGCTATTGCGGATTGCAGGTTACAGGGCACCGCAGTCTCCCCGTCTAGCACGGCCAAGATTATTAACTTTTCTCATGGCTGAAATACATCTGATGTATTAATACTCACGGAAAAAAATTATATGGATTGATTATGTTTTCCATGATTTACACCAAGTACGCAGAAGGGTGAAAAGTGTTTTCACATTCTGCACAGCTATTATATTATAAGCTTTAATGCATTTGATGTCAATGCATTAAAGAATACCTTTTCCAATGCTTTATTACATTATTGTCATAATTTTATCCTAATGTCATCAATAATAATATTAAACATGCATTATATTGCTGATATTTATTACAATATTAATAATCTCATTTTAAAGGAGCTGTCAGCTTGAAAAAATATTTTTGGCCTGTTACCGCATTCATTACTGGAATATTGCCGGGCTTTTTTCTAGTTTTTAATTTTATATTTTCTGATGTTATATCACTTTATGAAAGAATCCTCTCTTTACTTGTGGTAGTTGTAGCTTACCTGGTGCTGGGAGCTGCATTCGGACTTGCAAGCCGTGATATAAGACTGGCGGGAGGAATATGGCTCAGCCTTCCTGCCTTATTCCTCGCATTCATATACTCTTTCAAAGAGGTAAACTCAGCAGCTATAAATCTCCTATATTCAGCAGCTGCACTTGGTTCTTCCGTCATTGGCTTTCACTTGGGTGCAAAGCTTTCAAGAAGGTTAAAGCAATGATCGATCTATAATAAAGAATGTAAGATGCTTTTTGCGAAATGTATATATCATTGCTTTACATCTGTTTCTACCATTTTTACAATTAGCTTGGCTAAAATCTTCCTATCGCTGTCGTCGCCTACTTTCCACAGTTCCTGCAGCAAACGCTGCTCCCCGTTTTCCGGGTCAACTCTGGCTGAAAGTACATTGCCTACCTTAACGGCAATATTCTCTATTGTATTGTCTGACATACCGACAGTCTCCCCAAGATTTACAGCCTTGCTCAAGGTGTTTTTCCAATTTGTCCATTCTGTAAAGGCATCCACTCTATTTATTTCCATAGTATCACCTCCGGAAATACAAATAAAATTACTTCCTTTTATTATTTGTTTCTATAATTTAAATATTCATCAGAAGGATTGCTTCAGGGTTACATGCTTCTCAGACTGCTTTCAAATTCCGATTTTGAAATATGACCTTCCAGATATTTTGAGTTTATCAATGCAATTTGTTCAAGAACTTTGAACTCCTCCAGTTCAAGTTTGAACCCAAAATTGCATTCGGGGCAGCTGAAATAATAAACCGTATCACACTGCACCAGAGAAATGTTCAATACTCTGAAAAGCCTCGAGGTCTCGTATATACTGTAATAATCATTATTGCCGCAGTTTTCGCACCTGACAGCTATTCTCTGCAGTGTTTCCTTTTCCTTTTTAACACTACTCAACTGGTCAACATAAACTTGTCCTACATATTTCGTCCTTGCAATATCTTTTCCCCAAAGTCCCACAGCATCACACCTCCAACTATTTAGTCTTCAGCACTACAAATAATATATTCTACCATTATTTTCAAAATCCTTCCTTAAAAACCTAATTTTGCAACATATATGTCGACAATAGTGTTGATATCCTTGCCAAGCCTCCCATGGACAGCCTTGAAAACTTCTGATAAACTGTCTGTATGAACTGATGCGGTATAGTTGCAGCGGAGAAACAGCACTGATGCATCGTGCAGTTTATATGATAAAATAATTGGGATGTGTTACCTTGAAAAAATATGAAGCTTATTTACCTTATATTGCAGGACTTGTCATGGCATTTATTTTCGGATTGTCCTTCATGTTTACAAAGCAAGCATTGGAGACCCTGCCGATAATGCTTCTTCTTTCCTACCGGTTTACTTTGGCAGCGATACTCTTGACTTTACTTTGGCTGCTCGGTGCTATTAAGCTGAGCTACAAAAAAAAGCCCCTTAAGAAGCTTCTTTTACTTTCTTTTTTCCAGCCTATCGCATATTTTATTTTTGAAACTATAGGTGTGCAGCTTACATCTTCTTCTGAGGCAGGAATAATGATTGCCTTGATACCTGTGGTGGTAACCATATTTGCTTCAATATTCCTTAATGAGAAGCCAGGCAAAGCACAGCTGTTTTTCATACTTGCTTCTGTCTTTGGCGTCATATTTATAGGCCTGATGTCCGGCAGTACCGGCAGCTCAGGCCATTTTGCAGGTATACTCTCTCTCTTCGGGGCAGTACTGGCCGGAGGAGTGTATAATATTCTGTCCCGGAAGCTTTCCAAAAATTTTACTCCTGTAGAGATAACCTTTGTTATGATGTGGACAGGGGCAATAATATTCAATATGCTTTCAACCGTATCAGGCATAATAAATAATGATTTGGGAAGATATTTTACTTCCTTAAATACAATGAGCACACTGATTCCGATATTATATCTCGGCATTCTCTCATCAGTGTGCGCATTTTTCATGATCAATTATATGCTTTCCAAGCTGCCTGCTTCAAACTCTGTAGTATTCTCCAATCTTACCACTGTAATCTCAATAGCAGCCGGTGTCTTTGTAAGGCACGAAGCTTTCCACTGGTATCAGCTTGCCGGGGGTATATTGATAATCCTTGGAGTCTGGGGTACCAACCGCTACAAACCACAGCAGGAAGTATCTCTTCCGGATGCGAAAAGCTTATAGCCTCCTGAAATATTCATCCTTATAGCCGTATTCGTAATTCATCGCCTTTTCTATCTCCTGCAGGAGCCTTTGCTTATCCTGAGGCAAGGTTCCTGCAAGAGCAAGATAGTTGGATGCATGATTGCTTCTGAAAACACAATTATTCAAATTCAGCTTCTCAATAAGAAGCCTTGTTTCCTCAATTACTTCTCTTGGATTCAACAGCTCAAACTCACCCTTTTCAAGCTGCTGTTCCATATCAGTTCCCGGTTCTATCAGAAGAGTAAGCAGTCCTAAATAATGTGGGTCTATTTCATTTATTACCTTAACAGACTCCAGGGCATGCTCCTTCCATTGAGCTTTTCCGCCTAATCCGGAAATCAATGTCATGGAAAGCTTTATACCTGAGCTTATGAGCTTTTTACCTGCTTCAATCATTTCCAGCGATGTGACACCCTTTCTGATGTTTCTCAGGATTTCGTCACTTCCTGATTCCAAGCCCATATAGGCTATCCCAAGACCAAGCCTCTTTAATTCTTTTAGCTCCTCGTCGGATTTACGCAGTATATCCTTGGGACTGCTGTATATTCCCACCCTTTCACATTCAGGCATAATCTCACTGATTTTCAAAAGTATCCTTTTCAGATCCTCGGTTTTCATTGCCAGAGCATTCCCATCAGCCAGGAAAACCCTGTCCACACTTCTGTAATGCCTCCTGCCGTCTTCAATATCTGCAAGTACTTCCTCCACATCTCTGATCCTGAACTTTTTATCCTTATACATACTGCAGAATGTGCATTTATTATGGGAACATCCTATAGTAGCCTGAATTATCAAGCTCTGCGCTTCACTTGGCGGCCTGTATATGCTTCCTTCATATTTCATTATTATTCACTGCTTTCACGTAGTTTTACAGAAACCGTTTTATAGTCATCCAACTGATCGAATATTTCAACCTGCACCGTATCTCCAACCTTATGATTTTTTATAGCCTCAATCAGCTCTTCTATAGTTGTCATCTTCTTGCCGTCCATCTTTGTTATTATATCGCCCTTCTTGATACCAGCCCTTTCAGCACCACTGAAGGCTATAACTTCCATTACATAAACTCCCTGAGGTACATTGTTCTGCTCCGCAAGCTCCTTGGTTATTGTTTGACCGCTTATGCCAAGATATGGTCTTGCTACCTTCTTATTGGTTATTATCTCCTGAATAATAGGATTTGCTTCATTTATCGGTATGGCGAAGCCCATGCCTTCGACTGTGGTTTGAGCAAACTTTATTGTATTGATGCCTATAACCTTTCCTTCACTGTTTACCAATGCTCCACCGCTGTTGCCGGGATTAATGGCTGCATCAGTCTGAATAAGCTTTATGGAGTTATCTCCAACACTGACTTTTCTGTTTAGCCCGCTTATTATTCCCGCAGTGACTGAGCCGGCATATTCCGTACCCATCGGACTGCCTATGGCAACTGCAAGCTCTCCCACTTCAAGCTTTGATGAGTCTCCAAGCTCCGCAGCAACAAGGTTTGCCGGGTCTACCTTTATTACTGCAAGGTCTGTCTGGGGATCGCGTCCTACAACAGTTGCTTCCAGCTCTTTTCCATCCTGGAGTATTACCGTTATATCCTTAACACCTTCTACAACATGATTGTTGGTAACTATGTGCCCCTGATTGTCGATAATGATTCCGGAGCCTGTTCCGGTACCCTCATACACCCTTCCAAAGTAGTCTTTTGCTCTTGTTTTCAGGCTTATTGCGACGATTGAAGGTGATACCTTCTTGGCAATTGGTACAACCGGTGATACTGCTTCACTATATACTATCTTGGTATTCTCTGCGCCTGCTGCATATACCTTGTTTGCATTATTCCCAAGATCCGGAAAGAAGTTATCCATTCCATAGCCGAAAATAGTACCTATTCCAAGTCCGGCAGCAAGCACCATCGCAATAAACTTCCTTGGGCTTTTTTCCGGCTTCCTTTCAATAACTTCCCTATAAAAAGGATTGTTCATTTCATTGTTTTCTTTATTATCGTCAAAAAATTCATTCATATCTTTTTCCTCCTTGCAGGTGAATTTGAATTATATTCTAAATATAACCCAAAGTTTTGAACAGAATATGAACAAATTGTAAACTTTATGCTTTTTTAATCGTAAAAGTAAATTTAATGAAGCCTTCTCCGCTGGAAACCCAAATCTTTTCATCCAACTGGCTTATTATCTCCTTTACAATGGCAAGACCCAATCCATAACCGCCTTTGTACAATCCTCTGGAGGCATCCCCCTTATGGAACCTTTCCCAAACTCTGTTAAGCTCCTCAGAACTTATAGCTGCTCCGGTATTGGTAACCTCCAGGCTTATACTCTTCCCTTTTTCTATGGTCCTTATCTCTATGCTTCCCTTTTCCGGTGTAAATTTCACAGCATTATCAATAAGATTGGAAAGCACTCTTTCAATAAGTCCCTGATCTGACAATACGAAGCTTTTCTCTTCAAACATACTGAAGGTTACATTAAGCTTCTTTTCAGTTATTCCTTTTTCGTAAGCAATCAGCTTTCTTCTTATTGTTTCGTTAAGTTCAAAGGCTTCCATCCTGATTTTCAGCCTTCCCTGCTGCATATTGCTGAGCTCCAGAAGTTCATTCGTTATTTTGATTAACCTTTTGCTCTCATCCAATACTATATTCAGGTAATGTTCTCTCTTATCCTCCGGAATAGTGCCGTCAACTATGCCCTCAATAAAGCCTCTTATGGAGGTCATAGGTGAGCGCAGGTCATGGGATATGTTGGCTATAAGGTTCCTCCTGTTCTCCTCAATCTTCTCCAAGGACTCCGCCATGTTGTTGAAGCTCCTGCCCAATTCCTCAATCTCATCTCCCGTGCTTATATCCAGGCGCTTCTGAAACTCTCCTCCGGCAATAACCTTGGCTGCCTCGCTGATTTCTCTTAAAGGATTTGAAATCCTTCTGATCTGTATATATAGAATTCCATAAGCAACAGCTACAGAAACAAGAATAGCCCACAAAGCCAGTTTATATGCCTCCCTGAAGCTTTCCTGTATCTCCATAAGGGAGGCATGAACCAACACCCCTCCTGAAAATCTGTTATTGACAAAAACAGGATAGCCAACTGTCAGGGAAGGCTCACTCAGCATCCCTCCAAAGCTGCCCCTTGACTCTATGCTTTCTCCCTTTGCCAGGTAATTCAGCTTCGCTTCCTCCAGCTTTTTACCCAGAAGCTTTTCCTCGTTGGATCCGGACACTGCAACTATAGTTCCCTCGCTGTTGACCACCCATATATGTGCATTAAGAAATTTGTCCAGTACCTGCAGGTCGTTTATAAGGCTCCTGGAATTGTGATTCCCCACGTATAGAACCGCAGCAGCTTCCTGGGCTACCTTTCTGCCCTGCTCATATAAAAGCTCTTTTCTGTTTTCAACAAAATACTGGTCCAATAACCTGAGAAGTGTCAAGGCCAATATTGCAAAACCGGTTATTATTGCTATACCGTAAGTGATAAACAACTTTTTCCGTATGCTGGTTCTCATCATCTCACCTCAAATTTGTAGCCTACTCCCCAGACGGTTTTTATCTCCCATCTGTCCGCTTCATCAGTGAATTTTTCCCTTAGTCTTTTCACATGGACATCCACTGTCCTGGAATCACCCATGAAATCGTAACCCCAGAGCTTTTCCAGCAGCTGCTCTCTCGTGAAAACCTGATTTGGGTGGCTTGCAAGAAAATAGAACAGCTCCAGCTCTTTAGGCGGTATATCCGCTTTTTTTCCCTGGTATGTAATACTGTAATCACTTTTATTTATCACAAGCTGAGGGTAGACGATTTCTTCACTTGTTCCATCGGAGCTCATGGTCCTCCTGAGTACTGCCTTGACTCTGGCTGTAAGCTCCTTGGGTTCAAAGGGCTTTACCAGATAATCATCGGCTCCCAGCTCCAATCCCAGCACTTTGTCAAAGGTCTCTCCTCTTGCAGTAAGCATAATAATCGGGATACTGCTCACCTTCCTTATTTGCCTGCAGATCTCATATCCATCCATTTCAGGCAGCATTATATCCAGTATGACAAGATCCGGGGTCCAGGAACGGAACTCATCAAGGGCTGCCCTGCCGGAGTATACCGTCTTTACCTCGTACATCTCCTTCTCCAGATACAGCCTTATAAGATCCGCTATATTGCAGTCATCGTCAACAACCAGTACTCTTCCCTTCATATCAATCCCCACCGTTTCAGAGTATATTAAGTATTATGATACATCAACAGCAGTTAATAGACAACCTCGACAAAAAAAACAGGCCGAAAACCTGTTTTAATCTACTGCCTCGAGCTGGAGCCCTTTGCTGCCAGTATATATAATCCTATGAGAATCAGCACCACCGGAATCACCGTATTGTAATTCAACCACGTCAATATGCCGCCGAACACTACCATTACGAAAGACACCACCGCGACCATTGTAAGTATGAACACAGGTATCAGCAGCCCTTTTTGCCTTGTGCCGAATAAGTACAGCTGTGCCAAACCAATAGCTACAGCCAATATATAAACCGGCCAGGTATACTCTGCGAACCTCCAGTTGGTAAAGGTCTCAAAGAAAAACAACGTGCCTATGGTAGTCAGTATCCCTCCGGGCACTAATAGCCCTGCATTTCTGCCGGACATAAAAAAGCTTGCCTCAAAAATCAAGCCGGGTATAAGCACAAAAATCGGCCAGAAGCTTCCCATACTGAAAAAGTTGAAATTGAAGAACTGGTTCGAAAAAAGCAGGCATCCTGCCAGTATAAGCGCTGTCCCCAAGTAGATATTGCGTTTGTCCATTCTAAAACCTCCAAAATAATACAATTATTTCCTGTTCATTAATCTATACGCAAAATATCTGCAAAGGTCTGAGTTTAAAATAGCAAAATGATCAGCAGCTGCATAAATTGATAAGAGGGGGTGCTAACATGTATGATGAACTGCACACGCACAACTATGAGGGCAAGACCAGCAAGGCCGCCGGACATATCCACGATTTTTCCGGGATTTCCACCAAAAATCCTGATTTTGGCGGGCATGTCCACTATATTTCCGGTTATACCACCGAGAACAGCGACCATGTACACTATTACTCGATAGTAACCAGCCCTGACATTGAGGTGGAAGGCGGACATATGCATTTCTTCCAGAGTATAACCACCTTGGACAGCGGCCATTATCATTTAGTATATGGCAACACCACCGTATATACTGACTATTAAAAATGCCAGAAGCCACTGTCTGCCAGTTATCCTTATAATACTGGCCAATTGTGGTTCCTGGCACTTTTTTATTATTAGCTAATTATTTTGCATATTGTGAGTAATACTTTTTAATTGTATCCATTATCGCATCATCCGCTTCCCTGGAGATCATACCAAAAGGCTTGCGACATGGCCCTACCGGCTGTCCAATCAGGTTAGCCGCTCTCTTTACAATAGAGTTGGGATTGCCATATTTAAAACAATCTCTGATCGGACGAATTGAGTCTTGGGCTTCCCTAGCCTTCTCAAAATTCCCTTCAGCCCAGTATTTGTAAATACTGACCATTATCTCCGGCAGAATATTGGCTACTGCTGTAATACCACCCTTTCCGCCCGCCATCAATGTCCATAGAATCAAGGAATCATTACCGGATAAAACCGAGAAGGTTTCTTTATCTGTGCTTTCAATATATCTTAATATATTATCAAAGTTTCCCCCGCTATCCTTGACTCCTGCAATATTTTTGAAGTTCGCTGCCAGCCTGGCCACTGTTGTATATTCCAGATTGTTGCCTGTTCTTGCAGGCATGTTATACAGTACAATGGGTATGTATACTGACTGTGCCAGTGCTGAGTAGTGCTCATATATCTCCAACTGGTTGATGGCGGCAAAGTATGGAGAAATAACAGAAAGAACATCAATTCCTATTTCCTGTGCCTTCTGTGAAAGCTCAATAGTGTCTTTTGTTCCTATGCAGCCTGTTCCCGCATATACCGGTACACGGCCTCCCGCTTCCTCCACAAACAGCTTCATGATTCTTACTTTCTCTTCTATACTCATTATGTAGGCTTCTCCGTTGGTTCCCAAACAGAAAATCCCACTTGCTCCTGCATTAATCTGCCTGTTTATCTGCTTTCTTAATTCAACTTCGTTGATTGTGCCATCCTCAAACATCGGTGTGGCCATTGCAGGAATAATTCCACCTATATTCATGTACTCACCCCTTCTTTACTTATAGAATCATCTCTTTCATATACTCAGCCTGCGAATCAGGATAGTCAATTCTCATATGTGTTCCGCGGCTTTCTCTCCTAAGCAAGGCAGCCTGTATCATTAGCATTATTGAAACAACAATATGATAGGTTTCCGAATCCTTTTTCAAATCATCTGTTTTTAAAAGCTCTGCCAAAGCATTAAAAGCGTTTTGCAGGTCCTCGCCATTTCTATAAATACCCAGTACCTTTACTGCCAGATCTCTGGCTAGTGGAACATAAGTTTTAAATATCTCCTTGTTTTCCGCATACTCTACAGGGAATTCTCTTATATCTGTGATACTTTTATTTTTCATAATTCCCTCTGCACATAAAAGTCCGGACAGTGTTGCCTGACTTGCAGCATTTCCCGCACAACGACAAGCACCGTGAACCCCGCCACAGGCTTCGCCCACTGCATAAAACCCCTCTACAGAGGACTCATAATTTTCATCAACATATATACCCCCGGAAAAGCTGTGCGCCATGGGACCGACTTCAACTGTCTCCTTATTGGGATCAACGCCATTTTCCATCAGCCTGTTGTAGAACCATGGATACCCCTTCAAAACCTCCTGAGAAATATGTCTTAAATCTACAAAGGCGCCTCCGTGAGGTGTACCTTTTCCTGCATCAACTTGTTTCCATATTTCCTTATTAATCAATGTCTTGGGTGAGCCGGCCTCTCCCTCTGGTCTAACCTTCAGCATAAATCTTTCACCCTCTGCATTAAGAAGGTATGCTCCCTCGCCCAGCATAGCCGTAGGACAGGGTTCACCAACTGCCCCCTCCGGGCTCAATACGACCATTGGTTCATATTCCAGAAATTCGATGTCTACCAGCTTTGCTCCTGCAATTTTGGCAATAGCAAGGGTCTCTCCCTTTATATCCTGTGGGTAGGTGGATTTCCCAAAAAGATTTCCTACTCCTCCCCAGGCCGCAACCACCACCGGTGCATAAGCATTAAAAAGCCCGCCCCGGTCATCTTTTACAGTAATCCCATAGACTTTTCCGTCTTGTGTAAGGACCTTTACACACTGACAACCCCTATGTATTTCCACTCCGCTACCCTCAAGCTTTTTTACCATTTTCCCGATTATTTCCACACCAATTAAATTTGTCGTGCAGCAAAGAGATCGGGGATAGGTGTGCCCTGAAACATGGCGAAGCTTTGTTGCTCCATCTTTTTCCTTTGCAAATTCAACATCCCATCTTTTTAAGAGCTCATATCCTCTATATGTATTGGACGTCATACTCTCTACCAGTTTCTTATTATTAATTTCATAACCTGCATATATCATATCCTCAAAATACTGCTGTGGTGTATCCCCGTAAATATTATCCGGAAGTACGAAGTTTATTGCAGCAATATAAGGAGTGCCCCCATAGGCCATCGTATACAATGCAATGTTCGTTTCCCCCAGTTCATACAGTCTTGCTGCGGTAGCAAGGGCAGCAAGACCAGAGCCTACAATAATTACATCATGCTTTATCATTTTCGTTATGACCCCCAGCATTTTTTCCTATATTATGTTTAATCTTTCATATCTAAATCTTAATTGCAAGTGCCGCTTTCTTTTCTTTATGCGCTTTCATAAAAAGGATAGCTCCATATGCCAGACCTGCTCCAATTCCAATTACAGAACTCAATGTCTCCGGAGTTATAATAAGCACTGCTATTACAAACAAAAGAACTCTTTCCCAAACCTTCTTAAGGGGAACAAATAAGTAGCCTGAAACACCACCTGCAAGAAAAACAATACCAAATGCCATTACAGCTGTAGTCAAGAAGGTCTGCGTCATGGTACCTATGAGCAGAATCTCCGGCTGGTATATAAATACGTAGGGAACAAGGAAGGAAACAAAAGCATATGAAAACGCTGTCCAACCCGTTTTCCATGAGTTCCCTCCTGCAATACCTGCTGCAGTAAAAGAGGCAAGGCATACTGGTGGTGTAATTTGTGCAATAACGCCAAAGTAGAAAATAAACATATTTGCAGGTAATGCCGGAACACCTAACCCAATTATGGTAGGACAGAACAGAATATTGGAAATAAGATAAGCTGCTACAGTAGGTAAAGCCATTCCAAGAAGTAAGCATCCAACCATCGCAATCATCAATGCAAATAAAAGGTTTCCGCTACCGACTGCAGCTATAATACCATTCAATTTGTTTGCAACCCCGGAACGTACCACAATGCCGATCATGATACCACATGCTGCAGTTGGAATTGCAATTCCTGCCGCCTGCTTGATTCCGTCTAGCAATGCATTCATAAAACGGCTTCCATTCATACGCAGTTCAGGTGAGAACATGCTGACAGCAATAGCTAGAATTGTGCCCACCAAAGCAGAACGCGTCAATGATGAACCCATAAAAATCAGTGTGACAACCACAAATATAGGAATAAGTTGATATAACCTTGGAATAATGGGTGGTGAAGTATACTTCAGCTCTGGTGATCCCGCCTTCTCAAGCTTGCTTTTCTTCGCCAGAAAATGCACAAGCAGAAATATCGAGAAATAATATGCAAGAGCTGGAATCAAAGCTGACAACGAAATCTTTGCATAGCTCATGCCAATCATTTCTGCCATGATAAATGCACCTATACCCATAATAGGAGGCATAATCTGACCACCGGTAGAAGCAATCGATTCAACAGCACCTGCTTGTTCAGGAGTATAACCGGCTTTTTTCATCAGTGGAATTGTAAAAACCCCTGTAGAGGTTACATTGGCAACCGCGCTGCCACTGATCATTCCCATCAAACCGCTGGAAACCACCGCAGCCTTTGCAGGACCGCCGGCAGTTTTGTCACTTAATTTCATACCAAGGTCTATCAGAACCTGTCCGCCACCGCATTTGGAAAAGAATGCTCCAAAAAGTAGAAAGTAGAATATTGAGTTTACAGAGGTCTGAAGTGGTGTTCCCATTATGCCATCCACAGACAACAGCAGCATCTCGGCGAATTGTTTCCAGCTCATTCCACTGTACCGCAATGGGCCGGTCAACTTCTGGCCTAAAAATGCATATGCAATAAAAATCATAATAAATATGAACAAGTTCATGCCCATTGTTCTGCGTACTACTTCCATAATAACCACCAACATAAAGAACGCGCAGAACAAGTCAATGGGGAGCATCGGATCAACCATCATGATTCTATATATAAGACGATCAAGATTTGTAATAAAATACATAACCGTTACTGCCAAACCAGCAAGTAAAGCTCCATCAATAATCCACAACCATTTATTATTGTGCTTTTCGGCCAAGGGTTTATAAAGAATAGTAACGGCCAGCGCAAGACATATATGCACGGGACTTGATATCAATGAATTAATTGGTCGTACTGCACCAATATAAATCTGAAAAATCAAGAATATTACAGATAGTACTGCAATTAAAGCATATCTTTGTTTTGGCATTTTGCGTTTTTCTATTTTTTGTCCTTCTTCTTCTACTGCTAAAGCCTTGTCTACTATACTTTTAGCAAACTTATCCATTTAGCCACCTCGATTCATAATAAACAAATGGAAACCAATGAAAACCGGACATATCAAAGGTTTCCATTTGTATTTTATTACTAAAACAAATTGTATAATAAAAAACCGCTTATAGTATACTGCAAATTTCCTAATAAACATAATTGGGTTTAGTGACTATGGCAATTATTTTATATAACCCATATCCTTGAAATATTTCTCTGCACCTGGATGAAGCGGAACTCCGCCAACCTTTTCCGGCCTCCAGCAGTTTACCGGATCAAAAGGTGATATTGATGCATACTGATCTACCAGGTAGTCCCTCTTTTCACACATACCCTTTGCGAGAGCATATGCTACATCATCGGGCATATCTTCTGCGACAAATATACAGTCCGGTGTACCGGCATTAATGATATCTTTATCCTGCCCTTTCCATGAGCCTGCTGCCATTGTTATACGTTCAAATCCTTGTGTTTCGAAATATTTGAGAAGATCTTCACCCCATTGTAAGAACTGTACATCACAGGTCATAGCAATTTCAGTCATTGTAGAAGACTGTACCGATGTATGGTCAAGCATCATGTCAAGCTTGCCGTCTCTTACCATAGCGGACAAATCACCGCCACCGCCGTGAACTATATCTCCGCCCCAAGCTTTGATATCATCATATGTAACTCCAAGATGTTCAAGGACCATTTCTACAACACGTTCATCCATAGAACCTTTCGGGCTGCAGCCGATTCTTATGGGGATCTTCTTTTCTATAACCTCTTCAATTGTTTCAACACCGTATTTTTTAATAAACGACTTTGTAAAGAAAGAGATTGCAGATACACTGGTCATACTTCCTACAAGTGCTCTGAATTTCTTTGTAGCAGGTTTGCCTAAAGTGCCATCCTCATAAGCCCATTTTGCAGGAGCGCCGTTTACGAAGGCAATGTCTGCCAGTCCCTGTTCAAATAGATAAGGTGCGCCCATGCCACCCGGTGATGTAGGCTGAACATCTATGGCGGAATCTTTAGGAAGATAGTTCAGCCACATTGTTCCCAAGCCAGCTGAAATGGTATAATTTGAAGTGCCAACCTGGAAAGTGGAGAACAACAAATCTACAGGTTGTCCTGCCGGTTGTTCTGCTGCAGCAGGAGTTGCTGCAGGTGCTGCAGCAGGTTCAGTTGCAGCTTTGCTGCAAGCTGTCGTGGAAAGCAGCATCATTACTGCCAGGGCAAGTGCGGTTGCTTTTCTTGTCTTGAACATTTTCATACTAATCCCCCTTATTATTTTTGTTATTTGTTTACCTATAATTGAACACCATTCTGGATGGTATTAATTAAACTTGTTAAACTATATGTTTTGCAATAAACATTTTACATTGAAATTTCTCCAGTGCAACCTATATAGCTAAAAGAGCTTCTTATATATTTTTTCCATATCATTTCTACTTAAGACCTTTGGATTATTATCCAACAATCTTGTTACCTTGGAAGCTTCTTCTACCAGCGTATCTATGTCCTTCTTACCAACACCGTACTGCCTTAAATCTGAAGGGATGTTTAATTCTCTCACAAGGGAATGCAGTCCTTCAATTACCTTATCTGCGACTTCATCCTTGGATGCAGCTCCAACCTCTATTTCCATCTCAAATGCAACCCGGCTTAATTTATCTACTATTAAATCTTTATTAAATTCCATTACGTGGGCCAAAAGCATTGCATTAGATACACCATGGGGTATCTTATATCTCCCGCCCAAGGGATATGATAATGCGTGTACAGCTGTCGTACCCGAAGATGCTATGCACATCCCTCCGTAGAAGGAACCTAAAATCATATTATGACGGGCTTGAAGGTTTTCCCCTGTTGTGTACGCTGTTTTAATACTGCTGCATATTAATCGGATTGCTGTCAGTGCAAGCATGTCACTAAAAGGATTTGCTTTTTTTGATATAAAACACTCAATAGCATGGGCCAGTGCATCTATGCCTGTTGAAGCTGTTATTGCAGGCGGAAGCTTAACCGTCAGCATGGGATCCAGTATCACATAGTCTGCCATGAAATTTCTACTTACTATTCCAACCTTCAATCCTTGCTCCGGTATTGTGACTATAGCGTTAGGTGTAGCCTCAGAGCCTGTACCTGCTGTTGTTGCTATCATCAGTGTAGGCAGTCCCTTTTCTATTGTCTCAGCCGCTTCCATTATTTCTTTGATGCTTTTCTTACCGACCATTAATGCTGCAATGATTTTTGCTGTATCCATGGCACTTCCACCGCCAATACTGATAACCATGTCACAGCGAAAATCTCTTGCCCTTTTTACCAGCTCTTCAACCTGCTTTATCTCCGGCTCCGGTGGGACATCATTGATAACCTCCACTCCTATTCCGGCCTCTGTCAAGAGCTTTATCGGTTTGTCAACCAAGCCTGTATTCCAAACGCCCTTGTCTGTTACCATCAATACTTTATCAGCCCCAAAGCTTTTTACCAGTTTTACAATCTCATTGATACTATCCGGTCCCGCAATAACATGCTTTGGCATCATGAATGAGTATTGTTTTTCCAAAACCATATTTGTCCCCCTTTTCACCTTAAATGAATAATATATGTTATTGTTTTCTATCAAGCTTCCTCTGTACTGCAAATCTTGCAGCATATTCTATTGCATGAAGCAGACTCTCATGGGTGGCAGTGCCTTTCCCTGCTTTACCGAAGGCTGTGCCATGATCAACTGAGGTTCTTATTATCGGAAGCCCCAGGGTAATATTAACCCCGCTCACTGAACTCCACTTCTTTTCCTGCTCATTCCAATTAAATCCTACAACCTTTAAGGGAATGTGTCCCTGGTCATGATACATTGCTACCACGATGTCATACTGTCCACCTTTAGCCTTGGAGAATAGGGTATCCGGGGGCACTGGTCCCTCAACGTTAATTCCCATAGAATGTGCTTCGCCAATAGCTGGAATGATTTCTTTTTCCTCTTCCCAGCCGAAGAGCCCTCCCTCCCCTGCGTGTGGGTTCAACCCGGCAACACCGATTCTGGGATCAGCAATTCCAAAATTTCTCATAGTATCGTATGCAAGCTTTATTACAGCCAAAACCCTCTCCTTCTTCACATTGTCACAAGCCTGTCGCAGTGAAACATGAGTGGAGACATGAACAACTCTGAGGTTTTTATCAACAAGCATCATAGTATAATCCTTTGTCTTAGTAAATTCAGCATATATTTCTGTATGCCCGGTATAATGAAACCCCGCATCATTCATGGCTTCCTTGTTAATAGGACCGGTGACAGTTGCATCAACCTCCTCTGCCATAGCAAGCTCGATAACCTTCTTTACTGCTTCAAAAGCGGCATTCCCCGCCATGGCAGAGACTTTACCATGTATAAGGGACTTTGTATCTACATCCTTAAGATCAAAGACATCAATTGTACCGTATTCAAAATTTGCGTCAGCTGCTGTTTCTATAGAGTTCACTTTAAGCTTTACTCCTGCAATCAAAGCTGCCTGCTCCATGGCAGCAGCATCTCCTGTGACAATAGGTCTGCATATCTCATAAACAGATTTTTCCGCTAATGCCTTGGCTGTTATTTCAGGTCCGATTCCAGCCGGATCTCCCATTGATATCCCTATAATTGGAAGCTCTTGATTCATATTTACATCACTCCTTACATTTAACTAGTCACATTTTTATCTTATTTACAAAACTCAAGCCCCTAAAAAGCTTTCTATTTTAACTAATGCATCAACATCTCCGAAACCTCCTGATTTACTTATGATGTTAATCATTCCGGAGCCTATTATAACCTTTGAGAAAACTATTCCGTTGTCTATTTCCCATAGAGGTATTATTCCATCACAGCCCAAAGTGTCCATTATAGCCTTTAGTGTATCTCCACCGAAGATAATGAATGTTCCTTTAATACTCCGCTCTGCCAAAGAACCTATGATCCTTCCCATATTGCAAGCTATACGCGCAGAGGTTTCTTTCACAGTAAGCCCAAGCTGTTTGGCCAAATCATCTGTTATCTCAACCATTTCTCTGCTGTTTGTAGCTTCTATAATGATTTTTCCTTCATTATGATAAATGCTTTCAATCTCTTCTATTAAATCTTTTATATGAGGTAAATCCATTATATTATCTGCAAGCTTTTCTTCCGGCTTTAAAGTAATAGTTTTAAAACCTTGTTGGCAAGCATAATCAATCTGTTCCATCGTAACCTGATTCACACTTCCCGAAGCCACGATAAAACCCTCTGCCACGTTAATTTCTCCGTGCCCGTCCACATCAATTCCAAGCAGCCTCGGAAGCTGCTCTGCGAAACCAGCACAACCTGCTACTATATTTAACATTCCAGATGCATCTATTTTCTTCGCAATCCTTTCCATATCCTCATCAGTAGCAGCATCAAAAATAACAACCGCCCTCTGCATTCCTTCAAAAGTAAAGCCTTCAATTTCATCGACAGTAACAACATGAGTCTCTATAGATGATTGCTCCCTTATAATATCAGCTATATTGTCATTTTTAACCGGTTCAAAGGGATCCTCTCCAAAAACCGACTGTGAGACAGGTATCCCGTCTATATAATGGAAGCCTTTCTCCGTAGTACGCTTTGCTTTTGGAAAAGCCGGAATAAAGGATATGCATTTTCCTGCATTGGCATCAACTATGGCATTGAGCTCACTTCCAATATTGCCCCTAAGACCTGAGTCTGTTTTCTTATAAATATTTCCGATCCCAGCATCTAAAGCTCGCTTGGTAACCCTTGCTACATTTTCATATGCTTTATCCGGATCAAGATGTCTGCTTTCTAAATCAATAACGAGTACCTGTGCATCTATAGAGGTCTTTTTAAAATCATATTCCGTATCAGTAGTAACCAATGTGCTTATGCCCTGTTTGGAAAATTGAACCCCTGTATCCAATGCTCCAGTAAAATCATCTGCTAGAACAATTAATTTTTGCATGAAAAAAGCTCCCTTACTACGTTTTTTATATGCTGCTTCTTTTCTCCCCTTATTTTTACTGCCATACTTATATCATCTAACATACTTCCATCATTCGGCACATTTATCCGGCATTATCAAATACAGTTTCATTATCAAGATAGTTGAAGCTATTTCACTTCTACCTTCTCGATATGATAATTATGCATTATGAAATACTTTATCTCAATATTATCCTAAGCAAATACTGATTTATTTTGAAACATTTTCATATTATTATTCTTTTTTGATTTATATTGATTAAATTTTATTGTAAATTTATCTATTTTGCAGTATAATTTGTTTCAAATATGAACATTTTGCAATTGCGAACTATTTAATTGTTTAACAATGTTAATAAAATACAGGAGGAAATTACTATGAAAAAGATTAAAGTTCTCGCCATAGCTCCCTATGAAGGGCTAAAGGAATTGATGCAGAATACCGCCGCTGAACGTGAAGATATAGACCTTCAGGTCTATGTGGGGGATCTGGCTGCCGGCGCAGAGCTTGCCGATTCTGTTCAGGATATTGGCTATGATGTTATTATATCCCGTGGCGGCACAGCTGAAATGATAGAAAAAATAGCTCATATACCAGTTATAGAAATTCGATTGTCAGAATACGACATGATCAGGGCAATCAAGCTTGCACAGAATTATTCAGGAAGATTCGCAATCGTAGGTTTTCCTAATATTACAAAATGCACAGACATAATATGTGACTTGCTTCAGTGTAAAATAGATACTTTCACAATTAATAGTGTAGATGAGGTTTCCGAATGTATTGCAAACATGCATAAAATGGGCTATAGGCTGCTGGTGGGAGATGCTGTTACAGTTTCTACCGCAAGGCAATTTAGGATGAACGGTATTCTTATTACATCGGGAAAAGAAAGCATTAATGCTGCCTTTGATGAGGCTGTAAAGCTTTGTAATGCTATATCTATTACAATAGATAGGGATAACCTTTATAAACAAATTCTGGATATGAGCAATATAAAAATTGCAGTATATGACAAGACACATAGATTAGTCTATTCAAATTATACATATGAGCAATTGGAGCTTGGTTCTATTGTTAAAAAGCTCCCAAAATACTTAGATAAAATTTATAATGATAATGAGATAAAGATAATGCACAAATCAGGAAATTACTTATGGAGTATAAGCGGCATGTGCATTAAGCAGACATCGGAACAGTTGGCTGTTTTCTTTGCTAACAGGTCAATTGAGGTGCCTGGGCTAGACAGTAATGGCTTCTCATATAAAAACATAACCGATAGCGCTAACGATTCCGATATTTCTTTTACCACCTTTTATAGCAGTTCTGAAAGTATGAAGTCTATTGCAGATGCCATACAGAAATACGGCACAACCTCACTGCCCCTTTTTATATATGGTGAAAAAGGAACAGGAAAAGATAATATCGCTTATACGGTGCACACCAACAGTAGTATGAAGAATCAGCCCTTCCTGACAATTGACTGCAGCCTTCTAAACGACAAACAGCTTCACCGTCTATTTGAAAGTGTGAATTCTCCTCTCGGCGAAGCTAATCTAACTATATATTTTAAAAACATTCATTGCTTGGATGAACCTAATCAGCAAGATATGGTTTCTTACATTACCAATACATCCCTCCATAGCAGAAACCGCATTATATATTCCTCTGAAAGAGTCATCCCGGATATGCCTTGCAGTGTTCTCGCAAACTACCTGCTGGATAATTCCCCTTACAGCTGTCTGACCTTGAGTCTCCCTTCGCTGCGAGAGCACAAAGAGGACATACCCAGCCTGGCGAGTATTTATATAAGCGAGCTTAATCTTTCTTTAGGAAAAGAGGTCATTGGTCTTTCAGAAGATGCTTTGCACCTGCTTCAGGATTTTGAATGGAAGTATAACATAGATCAATTCATCAGTGTTTTGAAGCAGCTTATCATTATTACCGATACTCCATACATAAATGAAGAAAATACTTCTATGGTACTTACCGGTGAAAAAAAGATTTTTGAGCCAAAACAGGGAAAATGGCTCTCTACCTACGGAACATTGGATGATATTATCACCAATGTCATCCATACTGTTTTTGAAGAGGAGAACATGAACCAGTCCAATACGGCCAAACGCCTAGGTATCAGCCGCAGCACGCTGTGGCGTAAGCTTAAGCTATAACCCCGACACAAAAATCCAAATAATATAAAAGGGCAAGAAATGCCCTTTTATATTATTTGGTTGCCACTCAGGCCTTTTGCAAATTCAATATACTTATTCCTCGTTGCAGTGTTTTCACTGTCCTTCTCCACAGCTTCAAATTCTACATCCAGCTTATCCAGAGTCTCCTTGGACAAACGCCGTTCTGCATGCTTGTATATCGCGTTGTCCTCCTTGTCTATATGCTTTAACAGCATCTGTTCATAGCCTATGGCATTCGCTATAATGTCCACCTTGGCATCCATATTGCCATTTTCACATTCCTTCAAAGCCTTTTCAAGATCCATAATGTGAGATCTGCCGAGGTCATGCTCTATAAGCATCCCTGCTATAGGGCCGCTTTCAACTCCGAGACCCAGCTGCTCGGCCATTATGTTGAAAAGCCTGTCTTCTTCTTTCTTGTGATGATACTTGTCTGCGAAATTCCGTATAAACTCAATGACATTATAGAAAAGCTGATAGTCGACCTTGTCCCCGTGTACTATTGTTATGCACTGTCTCCTTATTTCCTTAAGCACTATTTTTATATACTTATGCTCTTCTACAAGAATATCTATCGATTTCATCCATCATACCGCCTTTAGCCGATAAAATTAACGCTTTCTGCCTTTATTCTCGGGTCCTTTTTCAGGGTCTATGAACTCCTGCCTTTCAGCTGCTTTATTCAAATCGCTAAGGGTAGGATTGTGCTTTTTTATTACATTTTTTTTATTTTTATCATCTTTCATGAAAATCACCTCTAGAGTATTATTTGTATGCTTAAGCATATGTATACCAGTGCTTCGTATAGTAATTTTCTTCCAGAGCATGGGAAGCACAGATTAAATATGATTTTGCAATATTTGAATTTCAATGTAGAATGTTTATTGCAAAACATATAGTATGAAGCTTTCTAACGCTGTAGTCTCCTGCATATTATTAATATAAAAACAGAAAATTGGAGGTTGATATTCATGCTGTATGCCTTATCAGAAAAAATCAAAAGAATGTCCTCCGCAAAACCCTTGCTGCTACTGGCTTTGTTCTTTATCATAGTGTATCTGCTTGTTAACGGGCAGCCCTTTGGAGTTGCAGAGTTCAATGAACGCTACTGCGGTTTGACCCCTCTGGATTTACAGGATAACTATACTACTGAAGAAGTATGCACATTTATGGAGAAGCTTGGAGAATCCGGCAGGTTGTTTTATGCAAGAATGATTCTGATGCTGGACTTTGCTTTCCCTCTCTCCTATATGCTATTCTGGTCTGCTGCTCTTTCTTTTCTTTTTAGAAGATTCCTGCCATGCAGCAGCAAGCTTACGTACATAAGTCTTCTCCCCTTCGTTGCAGGCATTGCAGATTACCTCGAAAATATACTGATACTGTCTATGCTTTTCAGCTACCCCAAGATTATAAATATGGTTGTAGTACTGTCGAACTTCATGACCAATATTAAAGACCTTTTCATGTGGGTCAGCCTGCTTCTGCTGCTTTTCGGGCTGCTGCTTCATCTTGTAAGGCTGGTGGTCAAAGTTATATCCAGATAATTAACAGGGCCTTGGGGTTATCTCAAGGCCCTGTTAATTATCCAATTGATGTGGAAACGCTTTGTGCAGCACAAAAAATCCATCACAACGAGCAGTATTCCAGCCATTTGAAACTGCCGATAATAAAAGAAGGCCTACAACAGAAAGGCCTGTGATTATGTATATTTAAAATAAAGTTTTTCTCTATTATTGCGTGACCATAAAGAATAGAGTCAGGATTCTTATCGTTAAAATCCTCTCTACTCCTTTATTTCACTTCCAAAACCTAAGAGCCTTTCCTGTTGTTAGTTTTTGATTCCTTTTCTCCTATTCGCAGTAAAAGATATGAGTTATGAGGAATTAACGCTTTACAAAGAAATTCTCCCTAGGAGATGGCTTTCCAAGTAAAAATCCCTGGGCATACACTATCCCTAAAAGTTCAGCGATATTCAGGTCCTCTTTTTTTTCTATACCCTCAATAATTATTTCTGTTGTATCGGAAAGCAAATTTACCAGACTCCTTACAGTTTTTTGTTTTCGAGAGCTTACTGAAAGATTTTCTGCAAAATATCGGTCTAACTTTATAAAGTCGGGGTCCAATTCAATCCATTGTTGAAAAAACGAATAACCTCCACCCATATCATCCACTGCAATTTTGACACCTCTTGCCTGGAGTTCCTTCGTTACCTTTTTAAGCACTCCCCAATTCCTAACAGGCTCATTTTCCAACAACTCAAGTATAACAGGTGTTGAGCTTGATGCATGAGCGTCCCACCAGGATAAAAAGTTTCTTTCTAAAAGTGTAGATGGAAATATATTAAGAAATATTTGATTTGATTCATCTTTAAATGACTCTAATGCAGTTTTTATTGATATACGGTCAAGGATATTTCGATGACCATTTTTATCGGCCTCTCTAAAAACATCGATAGGTGAAATCTGTAATTGTGAGGTATCCCGTAATAATGCTTCATAACCAATAACCTTATTATTTTTCAAATGGTAAATAGGCTGGAGCCAATGAGTTATTGAATATCCAAACTCGCTTTCAACATTTTTACATATATGCAACTTTATATCCTCCCAAAAAATAAAATAGGTAACGTATGAGTTGCCTACTTTGCTTGTATTATTGATATGATTTAAGATTTAAGGCTTTGAGACTTAAATAATCTTTTTGTACCTTTCCTTTAGCCCTTATTTCTTAATTATTATACCATCAACTGGCAACCCAACCGTCATAGCACTCTCCTGCTTTAGACTTGTGGCTTTGCGTCCTCGCCTTTCAACGAGTTTGCCTTTTTCAATTTATTAAGCTCTAGATAACAAATTAATCCCTATCTATATAGTAACACCCCCCTGCCATAGTATAATTTTACCATATTAATACTATATTTCAACATATAGTTACATTATTTTGCATTTTTATTCCTCACATAAAACATTATTAGATTTATTCGAAATTAGATATATTGGGGTAATATATACAAATTTTGAATATCTACTGAAAATTCCATAGGCTAATTTTCAGCCTCTGCCATGTTTTTTTATTAATGTAATATATTTATTAATCAAATCATCCAGTCTTACGCTAATATTTATAATTTCGATATTATTTCTGTTATCTTCCATCAAAGTTATGCTCATTTCATTCAAAGTTGTCCTTAATTCGTCTATTTCATTACATAAATTATCAATATTACAACCCATAAGAAATAATTCTCCTCAAAATTTGTCTATATTATTAAATTAGGAGTTCATGCTCCTGACGGCTATAGTCCGCAGACTATTTCTATTATCTTGTTGAATTTAATAGTAAAGGAGATGATTATTATGAATTTGGAAGAGCCACTTTGGAGGGTTTTAAAAGAGAATAGATTAAGATTGGAACTTTCACAAAAAGAATCGGCAAATAAACGTAGTTTGATAGCACATATATACCTAACTTTCCATATTAAATCCTTTCAAATGACTGTACTGCCATCCGGTTTATTGGCATTCTTTCCGTTATTTCAATGATTCCTTAATTTAAACCCTGCTATTATAAGCTTGCCCCTTTATTCATATAAATATTGATTAATATTTTGTGACTTCTATCTTTGACAATAAATTTGCTACGCTGTATTATTGATTGGAACAATATAAATATTTTGTACAATTAATTATACCATAATATATCTTAAAAACCAAATTTTTATAGAATTTTATGTAATTATATAAAATATTTTGGGGTATACTGTAAGAATATTTACACTTTATTCTATAATATAGAATAAAGTGTAGTTGAATTAAATGAATTTAAGGAAAATTTGTACAAAATATTTATATTGTACAATTAATTTATGGAGGAGGAAGTTAGTGGCCAGAAATACTGATAATAAAATAAAATATCTTACACAAAAGGAAGCAAAGAGCCTTTTTAATGTCATTAATAGTTTGGATAGTGTGCATACTATTAGAAATTCGGCAATTTTCAGGATTGCATATAGGTGTGGTCTGAGAGCATCGGAAATTGCTTTAATAAGATTGGAAGATTACAATGCAGAAAAAGGAGAACTATACTGTAAAAGACTAAAAGGTAGCTGTAATAATACCATAAGACTTGATGACAAAACAAAGACAATTTTGGACAGATATATAAGTGAAGCCAACATATCGTCCAATTATGAAGTGCTGTTTAGAAGCCAGAAAGATAACCCTATCTCCAGGCAAACCCTAGATTACTTGATGAAAAAGTATTGTATGTATGCAGATATTGATGATAAAAGAAAGCATCACTTTCATGCACTAAAGCACACTACAGCCGTTCATCTGGCTGAATCTGATATGGATATAAAGGAACTTCAATGGTGGCTTGGCCATAAATCTGTTTCAAACACAGAAATTTATTTTCAATTTACTACAAAACAACAAGAGAGAATGTATTCAAAACTTGAGGAAAAAAGTGAAATGGTTTAGAAATTGTAAAGAGTTGAGTATGATCGGGAGATATTAACCCAGCCTCAGCTTTCTTTTTATGCTATTGCATCTATATCTGCGTCTCCAATTATAATTGAATTATTAACACTTTGTTTTGCTCTTGTGGATGATAAACTTGCAATATTTACCAACCTGCTGATTAAACCTGAAATACTCTCTATCTTTTTATTATGTGCTCCAAAGCCTGTAATTCCTATCGAGGCCGAAACTGGTATCCCATTGGGAAATGGATATGAATTTATCGTACTAATTATTTTTTCCGCGAGTACTCTGCTGTCACCTATGCAATAGGAGTTTACAATTGCAAATTCATCTCCTGCATATCTGCACAAATACGAATCTGAACCAACATTTTCTTTTAATATATCTGCTACATTTTTTAATATTGCATCTCCATTTATATGACCATATTCTTTATCTATATAACCAAAATCATCCATGTCTATGAACATTATTGATATATGTTTTCCACTTTTTATAAGATTATAAGCATTATAGAACATATAGTCACTTTTATATAGTCCTGTGAGTAAATCAATGTGTTTACCCAATTCTATATCCAAAATTGTCCTTGTAATATATCCTATAATCCCATTTCCATCTTCTACAAGTATAATATTAACATCTTTATCCAAATCAAAAATCTCTTTGATTTCCCATATGTACGTACAGCATTCAACACATATGTATTTACCAGACATAATATCGGCGATTATCCTGTTCGGGTGAGCACCAACCAGCTCTTTTTTCGTAATTACACCAGCTATACTTTCGTTATCATAAGCAACAAAACATTCAATACTTTCTTCACGAAAAACATTCTGGATTCTTCTTACTCCATTCATGACATCAACCTTCATTAAATTCCTTTTTACAATATCAGAAGCCTTTTTTATCATAAATCAATTGATTTGCTAACATTAAGCGTTATGTTTATCTGAACTTTTAAAATCATAGATTCGTTAGCAATTTTTCCCCCTTCCTCCATGATTATTGAAATAAGTTTCTCTTTAGGAATCATATTCAATAAAGACCTTCTTACTACAACTGCCTCAACATAATTATGTTCAACTTTTACTATTTCATATTGATCCGGGGACAATATGTCTACCATCCTTCTTGCTGCCTCAGGTCCAATTGGGGCCATTTTACCCACTATTAATACATCCTGCATCGGAGGCATTTCAAACTCCGAAAACCTCATATTTATCTCTGCTTTTTTTGTCCCCTCTATTCTACTTTCCATCGTACGTCACCTTCTTTATAAATCATATATTATCATATTCTGTCTAATTTTTCTATTATTTATTATATATTCTCTTATCGCTGCTTTCATAATTTCTTATTCCCAATTTATGATTGGTTGGGAGGTGACAAGAGTACCCTCACCTTTCTCAACCTCTATTCCTTGCCAGAACCTCTAATATTCCCCGCTCATAACAATTCCTGACTCCTCCCAAATGCTTGATCCCTTCGATGCAATATTGGCTGACTGTCAGAGGGAGATGAACTTCAAAGATTCCTTTGAGTCTTGAATTCCTGTTCAGTTGAATTTTTATTTCCGCTTTCACCCTGCAGACCAGGCCAAGCTCATAGGGGCTTTTCAGCTTCTCGGAATATGCTTCGCTTCTTCGCATGCACTCCAAGGCTTCCTCATATCTTGCTTCCCTTATAAGAAGAAGTGCCATATAGCCTTCTGCCGTAGACCGTCCCAGCAGAGTATCCATTTGATTGTAATCCTTTATTGCCTTTATGAAGTAACTCTTCGCCCTCTGATAATCCCCCATATCAAAAGCGGCTTTGCCGGCATTGGTGTTGAATACTGCTATTCCCTTGAATATCTTCTTTTCATTGCAGATATTCATTGCTTTGTCATAGTACTTCAGTGCCTCTGAAAATTTCATATTGTAACGGCGTATTTCCCCTATATAATTATAAGCGGCTGCTATATTCAGCGAATATCTGTCCTCCTGCCTGTTAAAAGCTTCAAACACTCCAATGGAGTGCTTCAAGGTCTCCTCAGCCTCTTTATAGTTTTCTGTCATCAGTCTCTGCAAACCCTTCAACCGAAGCAAAATGCCCATCTCTTTCATCTGATTATACTGATCTGCAAGCTCTATTCCTTTTTTCAGATACTCCTGCATCAGGTCTGTGTTGTGAATCTGAATACCGTAATATATCATCTGTCTGCAGCCCTTCAGGGTATATGCACAGTCTCCGGCTTCGGAAGCCCGCTCCAGTAAATGCCTGACTGCCTTTATTCCCAGCTTGTATTCCCCTTCCTGAATGCAGTATCTGCCTTTTATATAATATAAAGCAAGCTCCAATGCAAGTATCTCCTGAGATTCCTTCTCCTGCCCCTTGATATCCTTAAGCTGCTCCTCCAGTTCCTCCAGATATTTGATGGATTCCTCCTGATCCGGAAAGACGCCCCCTTCTACTCTCACATCATTGTACAGAACAGGAAAAAGCTCATGACTGAAATCGGAATACTCATCCAGGCTCTTGATACGGTAATTCAATGCTGCCAGCTTGTTGCCCCCGTTTGTAAAATGGTATATCAGTCTGGGATAAATGAATTTATCTTCAAAGCCGCCCTTAAGTCTTTTCTCCATAGCCTTCCCTATGCGATTATGCAACAGCCTCTTCCTTGAAGGGGACTGAAGCCCGTATATGAATTCCCTCAGCTTGTTATGGGTGAATTCGAAGCTTATATCCTCTCCGTTTTCTACTTCTTTTATAATGTACCTACCCTGCAGCTCCTCCAATATATCCAAAAGCTCAAATTCATCCCTGCCACTTATGATTTGCAGCATATCCAGATCAACTCTGTCAAAAAACATCGATACAATATTAAGAAGAGTCATACCTTCTTCCGATATGTCCATAATTCTGCTCTTCAATATGTCCTGAGCCTTACCGGATATTCCGCCTAAAACCCCCTTTTCTTTGACAGTGCTCAGAAGCTCTATAAGGAAAAAGGCATTTCCTTCTGTCTCAGCATATATTCTTTCCGCAAGCTCCTGAGACAGCAACTGCTCCGGAAATAGTTCCTTTATGAACTCTCCCACTTCAGCTTTTGTAAACCTTGAAAGTATAAGCTTCTCCAGCAGTCCATCCTTTACCATGGCTGAGATAAACTGCTCCACCCTTTTTTCATAGCTGTTGCGGCAGGTAGCAATCATCATAACCCCGTTGCCGCCCAGGCGCCTCAACACAAATCCAAGCAGTCTGATACTGCTGCTGTCCATCCAGTGCATGTCCTCAAAGACAATTATCAGCTTCTTTTTCCGGCAGACTCTTTTCAGTACCTCCAGCACCGCATCCTCAATCACCTTGTACTTTACCTTGTCCGTGCGCTCAGTCAGCATGTCGGCAGCAGCCTGCACCTCCGGGTCAAAAGCAGGAAACAACCTTACTATTATGTTTTTCCAGAGCTGTGGTATTTCTATGCTTTCTTCCTTTATAATCTCTGCCAAGGTCGAAAAAACCTGATTCCAAGGCTTAAGAGGGTAATCCTCCTCAGCCTGATAACAGCTGGACTTAACTACAAACAGACTGCTTTCATCCACATTCTCGAAAAACCGGTCCTTAAGCCTTGTCTTTCCTATTCCCGCCTCGCCTACTATCAGAATTGACTTGTACTCCTTCTGAAGGCTGAAGCTATCATACTGCTTCCTTATTGTATCCAATTCCCTGGACCGTCCGAAGAAAAAACCCCTGGCGCTGTCTTTCTTCCTATCCTCAAAGCTTCGTCTTGCCAGACTATCCTTGTACAGCTTCTCAGTCACAGTATCAGGTGCAATACCAAGCTCCTGTTTCAAAGTGTGCTTAAGCCGGAGATGGAGTTCTTCCACCTTATGATATGCACCTATTTTCCCATAGCTCTCCATAAGCAGTCTATAAGGCCTTTCATCCAAGGGATCCTCGTTGATAAGGAGCTTTGCATAATATTCAAGCTTACTGTTCTCATTCATTTCACCCCATTGGCTGAGCAGCTCATATAGCTTGAGGATATACAAGTCTCTATAATGTTCCCTGCACTGGAACATCCATTCCTCATACTTCTCTCCATCCTTAACCAGGAAGCCTTTCAGGAATTCACCGCCATAAGCCTCCACCGAGCTCTCCTTATTCTCCATGAACTCCTGCAGGTCTGTTTGTATGCAAATCTCAGGGTTAAGCAATACTGTTGATTTTTGAGGTGATATGATGATATCCGAACCGAAGGCCTTCCGTATCATGTATAAAGCGTGACGCAGATTTTTTCTGGCTGTTTCTTCATCGGTCTCCCCCCAGAGCAGATTCACCAGCTCATCCCGTGAAGCCTGTCTTTTTACAACAATATAGTAAAACAAAGCCTCCGCCTTTTTAAAGGGAAATATTATCTGCCCGCTATCTGTTAGAACCATCGGGGCTTGAAGCAGCTTGACCTGTACCGGATTCATCCAATCACCTTCTTTTCCTTATCAAATCCTCAAACATACATTTATTTTAACATATCTTTTTGTACTGAGTGAATTTTTACTTTCTTATACTTTACAAGATACTCCAGTCTTCGATACCTCGTCTGTCATTCTGAGTTAGCGAAGAATCTTATCCTTGTGAGTTTGGCTCGGACAAATACTCAAAAGTATTCCTTAAGAGTCTTAGATCCTTCACTTTGTTCAGGATGACATTCATACTGATTTGCAATTTCAATACTAAGCTTGCATAATTTTTCAATTGTGATAGGATAATTATACATAACTTCATATGAAATGCATGGGAGGGAAACAAAAAAATGTCTGAAAACGAAAAGAAAGTATATGATGCGTTAAAGCAGTTGGAGATTCCATATGCTCATTACGAGCACGCAGCAGTATATACAATTCCGGAGATTGATGACTTGAAGTTGGATATGGATGGTCAGCATTGCAAAAATCTCTTTGTCAGGAATGACAAAGGGAATAAACATTACCTTATCCTTGTGTCCCAGGAAAAGAGAGTAGACCTGAAAACCCTTCAAGCACAGATAGGCAGCACCCGCTTAAGCTTTGCTTCAGAAGAAAGACTTCTTAAGCACCTGGGCCTGACCCCTGGCTCTGTCACTCCTTTTGGGCTGTTGAACGATGAAGAAAAGAAAGTCATAGTTATTATAGATGAAGAGCTTAAGAATTCAAATAATATATGCCTTCACCCCAATGTCAACACAGCTACCGTATCAATATCCTATGATGGCCTTATGAAGTTCCTCAAATGGCGGGGTAATGAGTTCAGATATGTGAAAATCTAAGAAGAACCTCTATCAAGGTTGAAGTGCACTCCACCTGATAGAGGTTCTTTTCAAATATATTACTATTTCCCTATGCTTTCAATCAGCAGTGGCAGTATTTCCTTTGCGTCACCCACAAGGCCAACGTCGGATACCTTGAATACATCCGCACTTTCATCCCTGTTTATATTAATAATCATACCCGAATCCTTCATTCCGCAGATATGATGTGTCGCACCGGAAATCCCGAAGCCGATATATACTTTAGGCCGGATACTTTTCCCGCTGGTTCCGATCATGAGGTGTTCACCATCAGCCCAGCCCTCATCTACTGCCGGGCGGGTGCAGCCAACAGATCCTCCAAGCTTTTCTGCCAGCTGCTGCAGCATATTCCAATGCTCTTTGTCTCCCACTCCAAAGCCTCCGCAGACCACTATCTCCGCCTCTTCTAAAGGTATCCCCTTTATTTCTTCCTTGCATATGCGTAAAGGCTGCAGTGTGATCTCCAAATCCTTCAGAAAATCCAGATTTACTGTCTCGACTTCCCCATCAGTATGTCTCTCTTCTGCCTTGTTCAGGATTCCGGGCTTGATGCTGGCCATCTGAGGACGATGCTGCGGTATTAATATATCTCCCAGCACTTTCCCTCCAAAAGCCGGAACTACAGCAATCATATTGTCATTACCATCAATTTTCAGTTCAATACTGTGTGCCGCCACACCGGTCTTTACTCTTACCGCCACCATAGGTGCAAGCTGCGAGCCTGTATAAGTGGCTCCAAACAGTAATATATGAGGGTCATGGCTTTTTATCAGCTTTACAAGAACACTTGCATAATATTCCGGCTGGTAAAGCTTAAGCCTCTCATCATCTGCCGTATAAACCTTCTCAGCCCCGTACTCCATACAAGTCTTGCCCAACTGCTCCACATCATGTCCAATAACAACCGCCGCTATCTTTCCGGGATCGCTCATCTTTTTTTGGAGGCAGACGGCTTCATTCAACAGCTCCAGGGATACATTTGCTATATTGCCTTGATTTTGTTCAATGAATACCCAAATATCCTTTGTCATTTTATTGCCCCCATTTCACAACCAATATTATATGAATCCAAGTTGACCCCATTGGCTCTGAGCTTGTCAAACAAAACCTGTACGAGCTCTTCTTTGCTTCCTTTTATGATTTCACATTTCCTGCTCATATCCGGTGAGAAAATGCCCCCTGGTTGAGTAGGGGAACCGGCAATGCCGATATGGGCCTCATCCAATGCTAAATCTTCGGATGTAAACATTTCATACGGTTTCTTTTTAGCTTTCATTACACCCATTATTGTAGTCAATCTGGGAGTATTTATTTCTCTTGTGACAGCCAGAACCATAGGTGCTTTTCCAAGCCATTCCATATATCCATTCTCTACTTTTGTTTTTATGTTTATTTCGCCGTTATCCTTGATATCACATTCAATAACGCTCCAAAGGTGCGGTAATCCCAGCCATTCACCCAATTGTGAGGAAACCTGCGCAGTAGCTCCATCACCGGTTTGGGAGCCGGTTATTACTATATCGGCACCGCCGATTTTCTCTATACCCTTGGCCAGGACATAGGAAGTAGCAAGGGTATCGGCTCCTGCAAACTTTCTGTCACTCAGCAGGTAAGCTTCATCAGCACCCATAGCCAGTCCTTCAAGCAAATTAGCTTCTGCATTAGGCGGCGCCATACTCATCAATATTACTTTACCGCCATGCTTTTCTTTTATTCTTAAAGCCTCTTCAATAGCATGCCTGTCCTCGGGATTGATTATCGTAGGAATTCCTTCTCTGCGTATTGTTTTTTTTACAGGATCAATAGTTATATCATTGTAATATTTAGGATCGGGAATAGGTTTAATACAAACAACAATTTTGCAGTTCATCTCTTCTCACCTTCTTTGTGCGATTTATCTCAGAACATTTCCGGCAATTACAATTTTCTGTATATGCGATGTTCCACCTGAAGGGATTGATGCAAGAGCATCTCTTAAGAAACGTCCCACAGGATATTCATTGATAATTCCGTATCCACCCATCAAATCCATAGTTCTTTTTGCAGCACTCACTGCCGCTTCGCTGGAATGAAGCTTTGCCATGGCAAATTCCGTAGTGCATGGAATACCTGCATCCTTCATCCCTGCTGCACGGTAAGTCAGCATATTTGCTGTTTCGTAGTCAAGCTTGTTCTCAGCAATAATGAATTGAATAGACTGAAGCTTGGAAATAGGATTTCCGTATAAAATACGCTCTTTGGAAAACTTAATGCTTTCCTCCAGGCATCCCCTCAATATACCTACACAAATTGCCGACATACCGGCACGCCCTACTTCACCTATTGTTGCCATAGCTATTTTCGCTCCATCGCCTTCTTTTTGCAACATTTGCTCCGGTTCGACTTCAACATTTGCATAAATAACGTCCCCTGTAACAGAGCCTCTTAACCCCAGTTTATGTTCTTTTCTTCCTGCCGAATGGCCCGCCATGCCTTTTTCGAGAATAAATGCAGTCAATTGTGCACGTCCCTTTGCATCAGTCCCTGTACGTACGGTACAAACATCGATGTCTGCTACATGTGAATTAGTAATAAAGCACTTGCGTCCGTTAATGACCCATTTTCCGTCCTTTAGCTCACCGGTTGATTTTTGCCCCATAAAGTCGGAGCCCCCACCGGGCTCGGTAACTGAAAGCCCCCCTATTTTTTTACCACTGCAAAGATCAGGCAAGTACTTTTTCTTTTGCTCTTCATTACCGTAATAGAGTATGGCAGCAACAGCCAAGTGGTGTGTCATAAGTGCGATCCCAAGCCCTGCCGAATAGCGGGATATTTCTTCTATGCAGATGGCTCTTTCCACGTGACCTAATCCTGTCCCACCAAATTCTTCAGGAGCAAATATCCCGTTAATGCCCATTTCTCCCATCAGAGGAAACAAATCTACAGGACAAACATCCTCCTCATCCCAGGCGGCCGCTTTTGGAGCAACCTCTCTTTCGGCAAATTCCCTGACTGCTTTACGCAGCATTTCCTGCTCCTCTGTAAATTTAAAAAATTGCATATAATCTCCTCCTCAAATAAATATATAATTTAACCTCTATGGAATAAGAACAGCCTTGATGACCTTTTTCTGTTCCATCATCTGCAGTGCCCTATCGGCTTCTATAAGCGGTATCCGATGGGAAATCATCTTTGTAAGCAGCTCTTTGTTTTTTTCATACATCTTTATTGCCTGGTAAGTGTTTTTTATATCACCCACCCATACACCTTTTACAGTGGCATTTTTACGCACAACATCCCTGAACCAGTTTATTCTTGCCTCGCCTACATCTACTGCTATACCCGCCGATGCGTAGGTTCCGTTTGTTGCCGTATAACGAATGCCCTCTTCAACGGCTTCTTTGGTACCCGCCAGCTCAAGCACAATATCGCCGCCGCGCCCGTCGGTATATTCAAGCACCCTCTCCAGACGCTCCTCAAGGGTAGTCTGATTGCGGTTGATAATATGTGTCGCACCTGCTTCAAGGCATAGCTCCAGCCGTTCCTTGGTGCCGCCGATCACAATGATGTTTTTCGCACCTGCTTCTTTGGCGAATAAAACAGCGTAGATACCCAGAGGGCCGGGACCTTGAATCACAACATTGTCCGAAGGATCAATCCGTATTTGTTCGAATGTACAGGCCGTTGTAGTTCCGGCACAGCATGCAGATGCATATGGAATATAGTCCTCCCCGGGGTTTATATCACTTACCTTGACAATCCGTATAATCTCGGTTTCCGGAGTAAGCAGCATATGGGATGAATAGCTGCCGTTCAAATAGGGATAATCGTTTATGGATTTGGAAAAACCATAGCTCCAGCGGGAGGAGCAGGTATAATTCTTTCTTTTGATCAGGCAGTTGTAGCAGGTCTTGCAGCTTACCCCCCGGTTCCAGACAATCAGGTCTCCCTCTTCCAATTCATAGTTGAAAATATCCTTGCGTCCTGCATTTACTTTGTCTACATAGCCTATCCCCTCATGTCCGAGAATCATCGGCAGATGACTGCGCTTATCTTCGCCCTTCCATACATGTACATCTGAACCGCATATCCCCGATGCAGCTATTTTTACGAGGACTTCACCGCCCTCGGGCACCGGCATATCAAATTCTCTGTATTGCAAAGGCTTTCCAAATTCTTCTACCACCATTGCATAAACTTTATTCATGGCTATCTATACATATTATACCCTAATAAAAAAGGTATAACATAATCCCCCTTTTCCTTCAGTACTTTTTCTATAGCTTGAAATACCGGCTTTACTTATTTTCCTTTAAAGTCAGGACTGCGCTTTTCAATAAATGCCTTCATACCCTCAACCTTGTCCTCTGTACTTAGGGTCGTCGTATAGGCTTCCGCCTCATAAGAAATGCCCGATGCAAGGTCAACATTCATACCCACATTTATGGCATGCTTCGCCATTTTAATTGCTACCGGAGCCTTTGACATAATAAGCTTTGCTGTCTTAATACTTTCATCCAGCAGATTATCTGCCTCTGCAAGCTTATCTGCCAGTCCTATCCGGTATGCCTCCTCTGCAGATATCATCTCACCAGTAAAAATAAAGTATTTGGCTCTGCCCTTGCCAATCAAGCGAGGCAGTCTCTGGGTCCCTCCGAAGCATGGGATGATCCCCAGGTTAACCTCCGGCTGGCCAAATTTCGCTTTCACCGATACAATTCTTATGTCACATGCCATTGCAAGCTCACAGCCGCCACCCAGGGCATATCCGTTCACAGCTGCAATTACCGGCTTATCTATCTCCTCTATATAGGAGAAAACCTTCTGTGCCAGCATGGCCATGGCGCGGCCTTCCAAAATTGTGAGACCACTCAGCTGGGAAATGTCGGCACCGGCTACGAAAGCTTTTTCTCCACCTCCGGTAATGATGATGGCCTTGGTTTCATTATCCCAGTGGGCTTCTCTCAAGGCTGAATTCAATTCGTCCAAGGTCTCTATATTCAAGGCATTCAGTGCCTTGGGCCTGTTCATTGTTATAAGCGTAATCCCGTCTGTTTTTTCTACCAGTAAATTTATATACATAGTCTATCCCCTCTACATGCACCTGCAAAAGTGCGTATAATCTCTATAGCCTTGCACCCTCCCGTGCTTCGCCTGCAATAAGTGAATATATCCTTAGGATGCCTTTTTCTTTTCTTTCCGGACAGGCTGCTGCCTCACGCTCCAAAAAGTCAGGTGCCTCATCATTAATAGTTCCGTTTTCCGTATCAATGACAATGATGTCTCCGTTGCTGACCTTGGCCAGCGGCCCACCTGATGCCGCCTCGGGTGTGATCTGGCATACACCGACACCCTTTGCAAAACCCGAAAACCTTCCATCTGTGATTACTGCAACATCTTCTTCAAGCCCCGCACCTACAACCGCACCCGAAACACCGAAGCAATCAGGCATTCCGGGTCCACCCTTTGGCCCCATGAAGCGAAGAACAAGCACATCTCCCTTTTTCACCTCACCGGCTTCAACGGCTGCCATGGCCTCAGACTGTGATTCGTAGACCTTGGCTGTACCTGCAAATCTATTTTTGCTGTGCTTGAAGGCTCTTACAACAGCACTTTCTGCAATATTGCCTTTAAGTACTATGATGCCGCCATTTTTCATGACCGGATTTTCCATTGTTTGAACCACCCTGCTGCCGGAAGCCTCGTTCAGCTTTTTACCCTCTGCACATACTTCAGCGGTTGTTTTACCGGAAATTCCGACCTGTGTGCCGTCAAGCTCCCTTTGGATCGCACTCATAACTGCCGGCACACCTCCTGCTCTTTCAAGCTCAGTCAGATAATACTCCCCTACCGGCTTTGTATTCAGAACACAAGGGATTTTGCGGCTGACATCCGCAATATAGTCTATATCCAGTTTATCGTTATATCCCATGTCATGACTTAGAGCAAGCATGTGCAAAATGGAATTCGACGCTGCACCGATTGCCATAGCACTTTTCATCATATTGGACAGTGCCTGGGGTGTAACGATATCGGAGAATTTAACATCCTTTTCAACCATATCTACAATCCTGTATCCTGCGCGTTTTGCAAGCCGCAGCTGTGCAGCTGTTCCCGCAAGCTTGGTAGAGGAAAAGGGCATTGAGATTCCAAGAGCCTCCGATAAAACCTGTATGGTATTTGCCGTACCCATAATCGGACATGCTCCGCTCCCGGGGATTACATTGTTTTCCCATTCATCTATTTCCTCGTCGGGCATATCAAATATCTTCCCACTGAAAACTTTTTCATCCAGATCAGCAAGAGATACCTCTTTGCCTCCGACACGGCCTGTATCCATGATGCCTCCCGGCACGATCACCATCGGCATATTGAGTCTTGAAGCGCCAAGCAGTGCACCCGGAATGGTTTTGTCACAGGTTGTTACCACCACCAGACCGTCGAAAAGCTGTGTGCCGACTATTGTTTCTATATCCAATGCAATAAGATCCCTTGCCGGCAGGTCGTACCGTATACCGTCAAGACCCAGCACCTGTGTGGCACATTGGGATATTGTTGAAAATTCCAACGGTGTCGCTCCTGCCTGCCAAATGCCGTTCTTAATGCTTTCAACCATGTTCTTCAGGTGAAAATGCCCGGGACAAACCTCGCTGAAGGTATTAACGATAGCTATAAGCGGACGGTTCAGATCTTCGTCCGTAAGGCCGATTCCCTTGTAAACTGCACGGCGGTGGACAGAGCGTTTGCCGGTATAGTATTGCTTAGTATAATATTCAGCCATAAAGATTCCCCTTTCAAATCAATAGGAAATGAGTGCCTTCATACATTTTGTATCAGGGGCTATTACTGTTTCAAAGGCCTCATTTATTTGAGTATACGGAAATATATCAGTAATATATTTTGTAAGATCTATTCTGCCTGCGGATATCAGGGAAATAGCTTTTTCAAAATCAAAGCAATAGCCTTGAGAACCCTTTAATGTAATTTCCTTTGACAGAATTTTTGCATAGGGATAATTTGTAAAAGGTCTTGAGCTTATCCCCATCTGCACAATGATCCCCAGCTTGCGCACCATTTCCAATGCGCTTATGGCACAGGCTTCCACCCCTGTGCATTCTATTACAATATCACAGCCAATATCATCCGTTGCTTCTATGACAGCCTGAACAACATCCGTCGTTTTCGAGTTCAAGCCTGTTGCCCCGGAAAGCTCTTCGGCTTTTCTTAAGCGGTAATCATTCAAGTCGATTATCCATACTTTTGCAGCACCCTTTTCCTTGCACAGAGCAGCAACGAGTGTTCCAATGGCCCCGGAACCTATAACCGTTACCGTTTTGCCCAACATTTCCCCTGCTTTTTCCACACCGTGTACGGCAACTGACAGTGGCTCTATCAGGGCTGCCGACTTGGAGTCAACACCGGAAGGAACCTTGTGTGCCCAGCGTGCATCCACAATAAAATAATCAGTGTAGCCGGCCTGTCCTTTGCGGTATTGGTAGGAAACCGAATTACACATATGGTATTCGCCACGGAGGCAATACTCACACTCACCGCATACAAGAATTGGCTCAGGAGCAATTAAATCCCCCACACTAAAGCCTTTGACATTACTTCCCATCGCGGCAACAAC
>LOES01000030.1 GCA_001515955.1 Clostridia bacterium BRH_c25
CAGGGAGTATTCCCGGCACAGCCGGTCGGAGGCTTGCCGCATGAGAGCGTAGGTGGCTTTATTGTCGTAATACCGCTTGCCATCCATGAAGGACACAGAATTTAATACAAAATGGTTATGAAGATGCTGCTTGTCAAGGTGGGTGGACACTACCACCTCAAAGCGGTCACCCCATAGCTCCTGCGCCAGCTTTACGCCGATGGCGTGGGCGGTCTCGGGATTGGCTTCTCCCGGTGCAAAGGCCTGGTAGCCGTGAAAAGCCAGAATACCTTCCGTTTTTTGAAATTGAAGTTTCGTCCGACCCATCTGCCCGCAGACGGTGACCGGGTCGCAGTTGATTCCCGTTACATAGAATTGCTTTTCAGTCTTGGTATTCTGCTGTGTATAATTCAGCACCTTCTGCAAGCCTTGAAAATCAGGACTGGAAAAATCAAGGTTTTCTGTTTTGTTGGGATTGGTGGCATAATTTATCACCCGGTCAAGGCAGTCTGTCACATCCCATATCGCTGTGGTCGCCATTTTCACTTCTCCTTTCCGGCGCAGTAACCGCCGTCTGTATATCCAGCACAGCTTTTCTGAGCCAGTTGGCCTCATATTGGAACACCCTCCGGTCGATGTGCCCTGTGGCATTTGCTTTTGCTGCAATCTGGTTTAAATTGTTTCCAATAGCATGAAGCTCCTTCATCATTGCGTAGTAGTCGGGTGGGGGAAGCTCTTTAGGCGCATATCCGTTGATGAGGGTGCGCAGATAGCTTTCCTGAGATAGGCCTGTCTTCTTTACTTGCTTTTTTAATCGCTGACATTCTTGTGCGTTCAATCGGAACGTTATTTTAATGCTTCTTTTAAGCATATGGGACCTCCTATTCCGTTAAGGGTTTCAGGGATTATCCCTGACAAGCGAATAATGCTGGCATTATTCAGTGCTTGCTACAACACAAGACAATGGTCTTGTGTTGTGAGTGGGCAACGTTATTTTCAAATACAACCTGCCGAGAAGAAAAGACAAGAGGTTAATACTCCTGTCCTTAGTACTTATGCAACCGGTTCTGAGATAAAGAAAAAGACGCTGATTTCTCAACGCCTTAGCCAAGTAAAGTTCCCTTATGCTCATAATCTTACCGACAAACTGAAATTTGTCATGTTGCGGATTATTCCCATGATGTGCAATTGCAAGCAATATAGGATAGAATTTTTAGTATATCTCTGCTATTTGAATACGAAATTAGTTTTTTTGAAATAAAATGTGTTCTCTAAGATGGATAATATGGTGATGGTGCTCATAGTACAAATCTTGACCACAACAATTTTTAAATTTTTTCCCACTCCCACATGGACATTTATCATTCCTTTCAACTATTTTAATATCCGGGCGTTGCCGCCTAGTCTTGTGAATTTCTATGGAAAATAGCTGAAATGCTGGGATTTGTTGCTCAAGAAATTCATTAAGTAATTGAAATTTCTCTTCCTTTGTTCGTGTATCGTCACTTAATTCCATCACACATCGTTTATCTAATGGATGACTAACCATTGCTACTGCCTGAAATTCTTTTATTTCTGTCACATTCTCAAGAGCAACTTCACCCCAGTAAAGATTCCCTTTAATATGTTGACAGTCAAGACTTTGAAAAGGTTTACCACAGATGCTACATTCTGATTTAGTAATGATCATTTCTGTGCTAGCAAAAACTTTATATGGATATAAGCTTTCATAACCAGTTAATAAGTCTACGATTTGTGGGATTTCATACCTGTTCTCAATAATCGTATATTGACCTATCCAAAAAGCTAAGTCAAGACAATCCTGAAGTATATTCCATGATTCCCTATATTCTTTTTCCATAAGCGATTTGTAGTAACTTGATAATTGGCAAAGTAATTTCATATATAGACTGACAACATATTGAGCATTTGCAAGTTCCTCAATATTATTTTCAATAGCATAGTGCTTGATGCATTTAAAAAGAGGTTCTGATTCTTGAAATTCCCTGTTAGGCTCACTAAAATCTTTGCCTTGAAGTCGTAACTTTTTATGAAATAGCATATCGTTAATTTGGGCAACTTCTGGGATATCTGAATATCTAAAAAAGCATTTTAACATTTAGACACCTCATAGTTTATGTATATCAATCTTTTCAAAAGTTTCTTTAAATGCTCTTGCATCACCATCATAATGTAGCTCTTTTGTTTTTTTACCATCTCTGATAATAAAGCTTACTTTTACGGTGCAATCTTCTTTTTCTCGCCCCTTCATCCTTTCATAAATGTAATTTGCAACTAATCCTATAGTGGTCGGTAGTATAATATCTGATGCAATCCAAATTATTGGCATCCATATGTCAAATGAATGCAAAGCACGTACTTCAATTTTGTCTTCATCCGCTAAGATATCAGTCTTAACATCATTATTGATTGATCTACAATATTTAACGAAACTGACCGCCTCTTGTGCAAAATAGTACTTTGAATTTTCATATGGAGAAGGCAAGATAAGAATGTCCGTTCCATTTAGTTTGTCTTTTGTTACGTTTGAAATGGAATAGTCTGAAAAGTATTTTTCAAATGGATAGTCTGATGGGCTTAATGAAAAACCATGTGTCATTTTTACATCCCCCCTTTGTTATTATGAAAATTTTTCGCTGGGATAAAATTGCGCATTATATAAATAATTAGGTATTACTTTCTTTTACACATTGTAAACATAATACGAGGCTCCAACTCAAGTAAGAAACCCAACTAATAAGGGTATTGGGCAGTTGCAGCGTTATTCATAAACCCTTTATTCCTAAACATAAGCTAATCCATAATGTTCTCCAACTTTTAACCTATCAAGTGTTTTTAGGTTTTCCCAAACTCGTTCTATATTTATAGGTTTGGTCTGTAACATATCGATAAACCGGCTATAATCAACTAACTCATAGCTCTGTACAAGCCCTAAATCAATAGCTAACGAAGCTGTTTTTTTAGCATCTTTTGAAAACTTATCTGCTGTAGTAACAAAAATACAGTTTTTTGACTGATGGAGAAGTGTTGCTCCAAGTAGTTCTCTCACATAAGCAACAGATTCTGTTTTTACCCTACTTTTTCTCCTCTTCACTTGTACCATTATCGGATTATCATTATAAATTAGAATAATATCTACACCCCCATCTGATGATTTCCCAATAACTTTAGCATCACAATTATAAAATGAACGAAACACGGATGCTACGAGTTCTTCCATTTTTTTATCATGGATGTGTGTTATGTTCTCAGGATTTTTTTTAATATAGTCACTCAATATTTCGATTGGAACGCTATTAGCAGTTTCATCATATTTAGCCAGTATTCCTTCATGAATTACAGCATACCATGCTTTTGGGCCCCTATCTTGTTGCTCATTAATTTTGTGTTGCCACCAACCATCTTGTTCACAATAAAAAATTGATTCCCACTGATTTACGCACTCATTGCTAAATATGTTTGAGTCGTAACGTTGAAAATAAAAATATTGTTTTAACTTATCCCCACAAAATGGGCAATTTGTATTGAATACATCAATTAAATCGCGATTTTTTGTCACAAAACCTTGACCATAATGGGCATCAAAGCTCAAATACTGAGAATAGTCATAAATCATTTATCCTCCTCCCAAGACACTGATATTCACTATATAAATCAACATTTTTCCGGGCTTTCCATTCATGCAATTAGTGGGTAACGGAGTGAACTCCTGGACTTGTCTCTATTTTAAACATTATGTGTAACTCCATTAATTATAGTTACTAGTATTTAGTAGCATTATAAAACATCAATTTCGGCTTTTGTAAACCAGCCATTTAAAATTGCAGTGTTTTTAACGGCTTCTGTATCCTCTGTATAAGCTACAACTGCTAAGCTTTTTTCAGCTCTTGTACACGCAACATAGAAGAGTCTTGCCGTTCGCATAATTCCTGTATCCTTGCCTTCACGTTCGTTTTTTATGTCTGCATCAGTTTTGGACTTCGCACCAAAAAGTTTTTCATAGCTAAACAAAAATCCTTTTGCTTCAACATCATCCATAATAACCATGACTCTGGGAAACTCTAGTCCCTTAACTCCTTGATGCGTAGCAAATTGAGTATTGCCTGTTACATAGGCAGAATATCGTTCGAGTGCATCAAAAGGCACAGATAGTGCTTTTCGTAATGCTGTGACTTTTTTATCTTCGTCTTTATCTTCATCGAATAGAATATTATCTACACGATCATTGAGATTAAAAAGGCTATTCTTTTTAATGGTCTTTAATACATCGACGCAGGTAGGGATAGCTCCATCTTTCCATAGAGTTAGCAAGTCCTCAACCGCATTTTCAGCCACTTGAAGCAACTTAGCTTGGTCTTCAGGACATTTCCGAAATGCTTTTTTGTCTAGAAGAGGAGAGTACTGACGCACAATTTTCGAAACCTCGAAATCATTGTCATTTTTGTTTGCATTTACCAGCGGAGAGACCATATTAAACAAAAATGATAGCTCGGATATCGATCCATCGCGCAAAGATGTATCAAAGGACTTTGATTCATTTAGCGGTAAATACAAGTTGGAAAACCCAAATCTACTGGCAGCCATGTGATGCTCCAGTATTAGGCTTTTATACTTGGATGCATCAAGCCAGTTATCATCGTTAGACTTCTTAGCCATAATTTGCGCTGCTCGGTGTTCTATCTCTTCCTTATCAGACGAAGTGTTGGCTATAAATAGACGCACCGTTCCCGTTTCGGCATCAGAGCGTGGCCGCTGCTGCTGTTTGTCAATAGTGTTTCGTATTGTATTAGCTAATTTCACTATCCGCATAGCGCTGCGGTGATTCATTACCTTTTCTGGTTTTTCCCATTCATCAGGGATGCAACTTGCCAGATTATCTTTACCATCCATATATATTCTCTGCATTGTATCGCCAAACATGCCAATAATGAATCTGGTCTTGTATTTTTCATAAACAACAAGCAAGGCATCAACAAGTTCTTTTTTTGTATCCTGGCTCTCATCAATGAGTAGAATCGGATATTTATTAACTAAGATTTCCTGCATTGTTTCTTCAGTAGCTATAAACTCAGACCCCATTTTAACAACTTCGCTATGGTTTAGGGAGTCATAGCCCACGTTATCTCCATTGGGGTTGTAGGAAAACTTCTTTACGCTTTCAATTTTAGAAAGTCGAGTAGTTTTCTTATTAATTTCTTCTGCTCTTTTAGCGGCAGCGTCACCGCTCCGTCCTTTTGCTTGTTTTTCATTCAGCTCGGCAATATCGTTTTTAATGGACTCAATAACCCAAACTTTTATATCGCTCTGAAAATTTTTAATCAATTCCCATAGAAAACTATGAATGGTTGACACCGCAAAAATAGGCTTGTAATGAAGTCTTTTAGATATTTCGTCACAAGCGGCATTTGTATAAGTTATAACTGCAACTTGTTTAGCGTGTGCGGAAAGCTTTACTCCCATATCTTTGTCTAAAAAAGAAAGAGCATTGATTAAACTGCGAGTTTTGCCAGCGCCTGCTCCAGCAAACATAAAAAAGCTCTTGGGATTATCTTCCGAGAAACACAGTTTTATTTCCTCGTCGACATGGTCATCTACGTGATTGTCAGACAATTGCAACGAGGTACTTAAATCTTTCATCATCTATCACTCCTCTGGATGCAGCAGGGTTTGTAGCCATTCTAGTCCCTCTGCGATATATGTAGGGATTGCAAGTCGGCTTGGATCAACGGCATAAATTAAATCCAAAGCAAATTCAGCCTTTTGATCGGATTTTCCATCTCGAAGCGCACTATATATTCCCTTATGGAGTTGTTCAAATAATCTTGCAGCATTGATTTCACTATTTACTTTCTTAACAAGGCTCCCTACATCGCTTTCATCAAGGGTTTTAAATAGTTCATAATTTGTATAAACCAAGCAGTCTTCAAATGTACTTGATAATGCTTCTCTCGGTGTCCCATCGAAAGCAATTGTTACTGGGGTCTGGTAGGCAATACGTATAGAATATTTATGAGCCGTTTCATATGAAAATACTTTTTGTTCTGCTGGTAGATCAAGAAGCTTGTCCAAATTCTTTTCTTTAATCAACCAATCAGTTATAGCGTAATTTCCACTGAGTAGCCCTTTGTTTCGCTCAGGGCAAGCCGCCTTATGATGACCGTCTTGTTCCACAGAGTCCAAATCCGAAATAATAAGCGTCGGCAAACATAGTTTATTAATCAAGGGACTCAAACGATGCGAATGTCGACCGTTGATGCTAAGTATAGAGATATACCGCTGATGTAACTCAGGATACTGATTCCGAATAAAATGAGGCACTAACATGCTTTCAGCCGAGCCTTCAACTAATATGGTGGCATCAGCGAAGAACATGTCGCAATGAGTTGTTTGGAGATACCTCGTTACAAATTTACTGGTTTCATCCTCCTTACCGAATACATCAGATAGATTAATTACTTTTGCTGTCGCAATATCACAATCAACACATTCAGGAAGGCGCTTAAAATAACGCAAATCAGAAAAATCAGTTTCACGTGCAATATGGCTAGAATGTGTACTAATCACAAGCTGTGTGGCAAAATTCTCATCGTCCTTAAGAAACTTATTATTACGTAACACGGAGTAGGCTTTCCGAATAAAGACCTGTTGCACCTGAATATGTAGATGCGCTTCCGGCTCTTCTACTAGAACCAGATGCAATGGTTCAATTATATCGACCGAAGCATCTTGTTCTTGCCGGGCTTTTCCTACCTTCATCCAGCTGTCTCGGAAACTCATAAGATTAAAAACCATTGAAATAAGGTTTTGGTATCCCAAACCATTATATTTTTCCGGCAGTTTCAGTGTCTTGTTATTTTTGCTGAGAGCATACTGTACAGCAGAATCATGCTTCAATGTTTCACTAGTACTAACTTTAGTTGTAATTGTAATTTTAGGATCAGTTACTCCGGGATAACCTAAGCCTTCCAACTCCTGAATTGCGGGGGCAAATTTCTCGGCTAAACTTTTATCAAAGACACCTTTCGCTTGCTCGGTAACTTCTAGTATTTCCAAATCCTTAGGGGTAGGGAGCTTCTCTGGATCTAAGTGTTTGTCGTAATAGCTACGCATCTGGGTGGACAACTGTTTTCGTGACCTTTCACTGTCATCGGAAGAATCCGGGTCAGAAAAGCCACGCTGTGCATCAATCAAATCTATTCTAATAATTCCTTTTAAAGGATTATCAGTAAAGCACTCCATCCCATATGGAGTTGACTGTGGCGGTTCCATTTCTGAATGCTTTGGATCAAGCACATACGACTTAATAGAGAAGTAAGTATTTAACTTTCTATCAAGGAAATCGCACAAATCCTTAGGGTATAAATGTATAGTGGATGTCCCCGCTCTGTTTCCAGCCACTTCGGTAGTACGTGCTGCAGAATATGCCTCTCGATATTCCGCAAATAACTTTGAAACATCTTTAGGCTGAAAAGCTAAGCGAATTCCGAGTTTTCCACCACGCCACTTCAGGGTAGGGATAATGCTGGCAACGTAATGAATCTCGCTACGCTCTACCTCTAACCAAACGTCCATCATTGGCAAAAGGGCTTCCCATTTCAATAAATCCTCCGGTATTTTGCATTCATTGTCAACCCATTCCTCACCATTCGCGTTGATTAAGGTACGGTTGGATATGGTAAGATCGTTAAAAACAAAGCTTCGTCCTGCCAAAAATTTACCCAATGCATCCATAGCAGACGTTTTTCCACTGTTATTTGCACCAACAAACAGAGTTGTCTTTTTGCTAAAATCAATACGGCACTGCCGCAACTTTCGAAAGTTCTGAATATATATAGACGAAATCCTCATATATACACCTCCACACAAGCTTAATTTCTATTTTTTAATAGTAAGGTTCCCTGCTGTTTATTGTTCTGTTATTTATTCTTGTCTTTGCTTTTGTCCAAGCGCAGATGGAGGTGGCGATTTTAGTTTTACATACCAAATACAACCGCCATTCCAATGTATCAACTCGCTTCCACAGAACTCACATTCAATTAAATCCTTGTTCCTTTGAGAGATTGAATACTCAGTTAACTCGTAGGTTGCGCCACATTTGCAACGATGTCTTTTGCTTGTTCATTTGTAAAGACCCCTCAAAACTACAGTAAAACTCAGTATAGAGCAATAATTAACAGTTCGCCGCTTGCCATATTGCCGTAAAACAATAGAGTGCCTAGCTTTAAATGTGATGAACAATTCATGAATGGCAAAAATCTAAAAAGGCTCCGCTTTCGGATGAACTTGACACAGAAGGATTTCGCCGAACTTCTCGGTATCCCATTGCCTTAAATTTCCGCTTATGAAAACGGATGCAATCAACTAACTTTAGATGTGTTGATTACTCTTGCCCTAAGAATTTACGAGATTACACTTCCAGTCAAGTACCATTTTTTTATTTAGTTTTGCGATATTACAAAAATACTCATTAACTGCTAACGGATCTCCTAAAGGGTGTTCATTTGCGTTTCTAACCATACACATAGTGCAATACTCATTTTCTGGGCATTGAATACATTTGGGGAAATCTCGTCTGCGTAAGCTTCTTAAATATTGTACCTTTATTGAATTGTTCCAAATATCGTTGAGAGATGTTTCATTTACGCTACCTACAACATAATCCTGCCAACCAGCACATGGATATACATTTCCGTTATCTGCTATGCATATGGATGAATGACAAACGCTACAGACAAAATCGTCTGGATTCATATTTTGTTTCTTTTCAGCTTCCTTTTCCATTAGCTCTAAATACTTAGGTTCATTAACAATTCTTTGGCTAATAATCTCCTTGACATCATTTATAGACAGACGGCTACTCAAATTATGTGTTGTATGGTTATATCTTGCTATGATGACATAATCACTTCCAACATTAATATTGTGCGCTTTCCCCCAATCTATAACATCATGATAACAGTTAATATTTTGCTTCATTATTGGACAACTAATTTGTAAAGGTATATTATTTTCCCATAGTTTTAATATTGCATTTTTAGTTTTTTCAAAACTTCCTTTTATATGGGTTATTGCATCGTGAATATTGGCATCCATTGAGTATAATGATACCTGAACACTCAAAAGGCGATTTCTTTTCATTTCTTCAATAATAGCTTTATTTAGTAAAGTTAAATTACTAAGGATACTTACAGAAAAGTTGTATTCATTACATTTTTTCAGAAAATCGATAAAGTTATTGTGCATCATTGGTTCACCACCACTTAACGTTAGATGCAATAAATTCATTTTCTTACATTGTTCTAAAATATTATAAAACAAATCAGGCTCGATATTATTTACTTTGTTTTCATGTGGGATATAACAATGTACGCATCTTTCGTTGCACTTGCTTGTAATTTCTATGTGTAAATTTGTGAGCTGAGGTTCGCCTTTAAAGTATTCATCAAAAAATTCTTGTGTAGATTTTTCAAAACCTTTAGTCGGAGAACAATCTTCTTTTTCGCTTTTTGGTTCCACTTCCTTGTACGAGAAGCTCGAGTCTTTTTCATTGCATTCCTGCAAAGTTTCGCCAGAAACAATAAACCCATCCAATTCAAGTAAGTAATAAAACTCTCTAGCATCAATCATAATTGTTTCAATGTCCACATTTGTAAATTGCATGCTTATTTTTTTAGCCAGACAATCAAGTGTCTGTGGTTTTTTACCTAAAACAGATAAAAATACTGCACCGCTCTGAGATACAATTTTGTCTCCAATGTCATTTCCATCATAATTTGCTTGTTTGTACCCGAAATTTCTATTGTCTGTTATATAACCAAAAGACCCATAGTTTCTGAATATAGCATTAGATTTTTGTTTAAAATACATCTAAATATCTCCTTAGCAATCAGGCGACGATGTTATGCAAATAACATCGTCACCATTGATCAAATCTCTTAGCGTCCGCTTGGTCCTGGTGGATTACAAGGTCTTCCACTCGGTTTACTATTCGGGCGGCATTCTGCCATCCGTACAGTACTTTGTGCTAAGATTACAGGCTTTTCATATGCCATTTTTTTCACCTCCTTTCATAGTCTCGTTACTTTTGCTATAAAATAAAAACATCTTGTAGACACCCGGCGGAATTCAACTAAGAACCCGTTATGGCATATTATTGCTATGACCTGCCGATAGATGAACTTCATGTTATGGTACTAACCTACCATTTGGCGAGTTGCGTATAATTGCTATAATATGTACGTAAACCTGCAATTAAGCTGATGAGAAGCATTCCTTTTCATTGCATATTAACGAATGAAAAGTTGGATATTCCTCATACTTGAGTTTGGGATAGAAAAATAAAATCTTCTTTTCCACTTCCGGAATAGGTTTGATTTTTCTGCAATACAAGACTTTTGGGAGCAATAATAACAGATTGAAAATCCTTGTTTGTACTATCCGAATGTACTGTTCCCTCGTATACTTTATAGCCGAGGAGTTGCAGCAGTGGATTCATATAAGTCATATGATTACTGATATAGATATACCCGACAATTAGCATCAAAAATATCAGAACAAACACGTCAACAATACTGCTTAACGTCAACCCCAAGCATGACAGTAAGTAGATGGAGATATAGTTGAAATATACATTTCCTGTCTGATCCTCGATGCCAACAATAGAGTAATAATGAGTTCCTTCTGGTTGTTTCAAAAGAACTTTCAAATATACCACTGAGACAATAGCCAGTAACAAAAGGATCATGATTGCATAATCATTTATCTCATCGAAAAAAACTGCTGTTTCAAATTTGCGGATACTAAGATCAAAGCGTCCTCCGCTAGTACAACGCTCCAAAATATTTTTGATAACTAGAAGAACATACAATGGCACATATGAAGAAATAAAAAGCAATACTCTTCTCAATCGGCAATTCCTCCTTTATTGCCTGCCTGATATTCCTGAATAGCAGCTGCAATCATCTTATTGCTGGTAAGTGCATCTATTACATAGTGTCGCAGCAACAAATTTAGAACTTCCGGAATATCTTCTTTGCCTTTATAAACGATTTCTCCTGTATCAGCCAGTGCCAGAGACAAATCGAAATCTTTGACAATTTGCTTGATGCCATCCTTGCGTTTTGATACTTCTTCGAAGCCTTTTGCCAAAATTGCTTTTGTCAATCGTGTAAGATAACGCCCATCCGCTTCACAATCAGCCACAAATTGCTTAGTCTCTGTCATAAGACCGCTGTCTTCAATCATCTGTGCATTTTTTTCCAGAATTTTTTTGAAAACATCTTTATACGCAAAAATACTATTGAAGGCGTTGCGATTAAAAACATAATATACATCGTCCAACAGGAAAGCGTCTACCAGCGAACTGATGGTAATCACTTCATCGGTGAAAGGCCTTAGAACTCCTCCAGATAGAATATATTTCTCTGTTGTTTTATATGCGGTTGTAGGCTGAACATATTTTTTGAACAGATATATGGACTTTTTATCGGTATACACCTGAATCACCATGAATTTAATATGAGACAAATCTGTATTTTCGGACACTGTATTTGAGTCTGTATATTCCACGGTGATCTGGTCGAGAATTTCCCGACCATATATCACATCAACTTTGTTAACCATCTGAGTCGATTCATCCACTGAAATCTCAAGATCATAAATATCTAGAGTTCGATTAGTAAGCTCCTGATCAATATACTCACAAGACTTTTCAATTACGGATTGAATATCGTTAAGTTTTGTTTTTAACATCAGTCCACGATATTTTTGCTTCCGTTGATTGTTTTGATCAACCAGCATTACATTTACTTCCGCTTTCCCTTCTGCAATTGCTTTGGTAAATGCATTAAGTTTAGTTTTTAGATCATCTTTTTTCATAGCTGACTCCTTATAATATTGTTAAATTGTGTATTATTCCTGGAGATCCTTTCATTTCGCTACCTTTTCATAAGTTTCTTTGTCGGACTTTTAGTTTTCAATTGATGAAGGTTTGCAAGGTATTTCTGAGCAAACCTTTTGTTTTTTGTTGTCTTCCATTCATCTGAAATTTTGAACATAGAAGCGCCTATTGATCCAAAAGTAAGGGTTTGCCCTATATACTTCATATAGTCATGGCTGCCTGAGTTAATAAGCGTCCATACTCCAATTATAAATGTAAACATTGTAGGGGAAAGCTTAAGGAGTTCTCTCCTAATATTTTTCAGGCTGTATTCAAGAGAATCAACGAAATCCAGAGCACTACCATCATTCTCTACTATATTGAAATATCTATCTAGTTCTGTGTGGAACGCTTTTAATGTTTCTCTAAAATCATTACAATTTCGTAGAGAAATAATATCTTCCAATTTTACTCTAGTTAAATTATCTGGTAGATAGAGTCCAATAGATTGTCTTGCCACATTTAATCTATTATTTAACTGAGCATATTCTCTGCGATTTCTTACCCTAGAAAATACTGTGAACCTGTCGAGAACAGGATTATCTGTAATTGTAGATACTCCCCTCGATTCAGCAATTATGTTCGCTAACAAGCTCATATATAAATAGGCTACTTCTTGGGGTACATTTATGCCTTCATCACATTCATGGGCAATTCCGAGCTCCGAACAAAATCTACTGAATTCATAAGTATATTTCTCCCTGAAAAGAGTATAGTTCTGGTTTTGACTTTCTCTCCATTTTTCAACATAGTTGATAGTTCTGTAGTTTTTATTCCAAAAAGGATGGATATAGTTATTAGGCCTTTGAATTATCCTTTCCATTATGGTCATAGCTTCTAGTGAAGCTTCATTGCCTTCATTAAATGTTGGCCGGTGAAAATGAATTAAATCAGTCTCATTTAATATTCGCCTAAATGAATCACTTAAGTGCGATTCACCGGAGTCGGGAATTATTGGATTAAGCTTATCAATATACAGTAAAGCAAACTTAACCCATGTATTATCCGTAAACTCAAATCCAGGATAAAATATTAAATCTTTCAAAAAATACACCCCCTAATAGCCTCAATAAGTTATTGTCTCTGCCTAACTATCACAATCAATCGAATTCTTTGGATTCCATTGCTTTCATTTCTTGAAGAATACGGTTTAAAGGATTACACTTACCGGCATTCTCCCTGACTAACATTATGTATTCTTTTAATAATTGAATCGTTTCCTCATTCTCACAAGTGGCTAAGTGGGCCTCAAGCTCGTCGGCGTATTTAGTGAGCTGCTCATACATGAACCACTTGTTTGCATGATCACCTATACTGTTAATCAAGGCATTTTTACTTGCTTGTTTCTCTGCTTCCCGTTTCTTACGTTTTTCAGCCTCTTCCTGCTCAAGCTTGATCTTTTCTTCCTGCTCATATCGGACTATTTGTTTTCTACGTTCAAGCACGTAAGTTATTTCATTATTACAGCACTGTTTATAAATATTAAAAATCATAGTTGGCACTTGGTTTTCCAACAGTGCTTTACCGGAATCAGTATAAGCGAACAAAGCATATGTATTCTCGTCAGAGCAATAATGACTGTATTTGCTTATTTTCCAATCCATCTGCAATCTACCGTCAAAGACCTCTTCATAAATCGGTCTGAAGTCATTTACTGCTGACATACCCTTAATATGCCGTCGTTTGGTTTTGCATTCATATAGCTCAAACGTGACGCCAAAACCCAAAATATCTATATTAATGTTATCTTTATCGCCTCGTTCAACTGAATATTTGCTTTTTATCTGGCCTAATGCCTTAAGAATTGTGTCCACAATTCTATATGCCCGGTTCTGCTGCTTATCAGAAACATTTATAGGCAATACCGCTTCATTATCACGATCCTTTATTTTCTCATAAGGCTTCCAAATTCTATATCGGTCACCCCGGAAAGGATATTCATTATCGCGCTCCTTACGGTATTCAATTTCAGCTCTATGTTTGGAAATCAGTTCATGATAACCTTGTATCTTACCGGGCACAATCAAAGAATTGCACCAATCTGTAAAAATTTCAAGTGAACTGGGTGTCAGCAAGTCCAATCCATGCATTTTCCCCAATTGTTCAAGCAGTACCTCATCAAGTTCATATCGTTCAAGCATCCCTGTTTTCTTTTTTGCATTAAGCATAGGCGCATCATTTTCATGCGGAGTATTGCTGTAGCTTAAGATTGTAACATCATAAGGCGGGAGCGGCGGTTTTTCTTCAACGGGTTTACCTGCTTTCAGCTTTGCCCAGTAACCTAAGTGAGGTGTTGGGATATTTAATGACTTGCACCTTTTTCGGATACCGTTATCTGATAACCCGTATTTTTCAGTAAGAGCTGTCATCGGTTTTGACCAGACATCTTCATATAGTTCTTGCCTGATTTGTCTTATACTTTTTTCCTCATTCATGCTGAGCTCCTCCGTCGCAAAATGCAAAACCGCTGCGGAGCAAATTATCGACTAATCCTTCCAGTTCCATATCACTGTTTATGTTCTTGGGAATAAGGTATCTTCTTTGGTTATCATTAAGGGTTAAACTAAGCATTGAGTAAAAATCATCATACCTTGGATATTTGTACTTATTCAAATAATATGCTTCCGTATCATCGCTTCTTGTTTTTGATTTTGGCCCGAAAGCAGCCTGCGTCCTTTCGTTGTTAATATTTAAACATATAATTGAATTCTTCATCTCCGTCAGTGATCCAAATATTTCTTTTTCGTTATGGCTATAACTCCTTTTACTGTGAGATAATGCAGAGAAATCAATTGAAAATAAGATATGTATTTTGCGTTCGCGTAATTGAGTTTTTAACTTTATAATATCTTCAATCGTATACAAATAGCTTATCTGTTTTAATTTCCGATTTTCTCCCCCATTAACTATAGCGAGCTTCACAGGGGCATATTTTTTCATTTTCTTTTCAATCAGCGAACAACACAAGAGAAAAGCTTCATCATCAAAGTCTTCTGTTTTTATAGGTGCCGTAAATTCAAGAACTTTTGGTGCTCCATGCGTTTTAAATGAAGAGTTTAACACTGATATCAGTGCTTCCATTTTCTCTGTGCTTTGCCAAGCATCAGAATATGATTGAGAGACGTCCATTCTAAAGATATAATCTCCTTCCGGAGTCCGCTTTAAAATACCGTCAGTTGATATTATAAGCTCAGTTGAGCACGGTGCATCATCAGGATACTTAAGGCCTACAACCGTAACCGGTATTAATGCATTTACATTTCTTGCAATACTCACTCTTCCATTACAAATACAAAGGTTCACATACTCCGGCCAGTATTCATCATCATAAACATTAGAAAACAGCCACTCATGCATTACAAGCATTTCAAGCTCTCCTCGCCTGTTTTCCAGAAAAGGCCTATGCTTGTTATCCTCATAAATTTGGTCAATACCAAATGGATTTTTATTATACCGGTGGTTATAGTTATTTACGTGATACACGCGTTCTCCAAACATCTCGCGCTCATATTTCACATGCCTTTCATAATATTTTGATGCCAGATCTGCTGCAAACGAATATAAATCAACTCCATATTTCCGGTAAGTTTCACGGACCCATGAAACAATATTGCTATCAAGGTGTATCATATCTGACGGGCTTGGTTCATCTGTTATATCTTTCTTTATTTCAGCTATAAGCGTTCCAACATTTTCGCTAAATTCTTTCATGTCTACACCCTTGAGTTTATAGTCCGCGCAGAATTCTACAGCTAGAGAAGAAAAATCATCGTCCGAATAGTAAAAAGGGAAGTAATCAACACCTTCAACCCACTTTTCAAGCTCTTTACTAATTCTGATTTTGTTTAGTATATAGAAATTTATTATGAACTCTTTACTTTTGGGATACCTTTTCTCTGCTTCTTCCTCCAGCTTGTCCGTTGCATGCTTGAACTTGATCATCTCGGTATCGCAGGTTTCTATGTTCAAATACTCATTAAAATATGTCATAACATATTTCATGACAGCCGACATATTCTCAGGCTTTTTGGAATAGTCAAATTCGTCTATCTTGTCAGCTCTTTTCATCTTAGCAATATACTCATCGATTGTTAGCATAATGCTCACCTTCTTTATAGCGAATCTTTTATTTCATCAAAGCACAGATAAACTCAAAATATAACCGATATAGAGTTTTATTGTATACCATTAAAATCAAGTTCATCAAAAATTTGCCCAATTAAATGGCAAATCTCCATAAAATCAATGTTCTTTGCATAATCAAATTCTACCTGATATTTTTTCCAAAAACCTTTCATTTGTACACTTGCAGCTATTTGTTCCAAAACTCTTTTGTATTCCGTCATTACAGAAGTGCTTTTCCGTTTAGCTGCAGTCTCCATTAATGCATTTTTTAATACCGTCTTATCACAATCACAGCCTCTGAGCCGATATAGAATATATATGTCATAAAAATCTCTTGGCCTTGTATTCGCAATTCCACGGACTATCACTGTCTCCAGCTTTTCAGCAAGTACTGTCTCCAGATTATATGCCATGACTTTAACTGTCCGGTCATCAAAAAGAAGCTTGAAAGAATATTCGATTTCTCTGGGAGTGATTTTATCTCCAGTGGTAACATCCACTGAAAGCGGAACTGACAATGGAGGATAGTTTGCTATCAAAGATACTCTAATCCCCGGATAATCGTCTCCTTCTCGTATGTCCGATGTAGTTAATACATCAAACTTCACATCGTCCTCAATAGAGATGGAAGCAATTTCGTCAAATATTCTCCTAACCGTCTCATGATTAACATCGAATCCTTTGATCGTGGTATCCAAATCCATTGTAGCCCGCGTATCCAGTCCAACAATTGCAGAAATTAAAAATCCGCCTTTCAAGATTAGATTGTATTTGTATTTTGATAAACAAATACGCTCCAATAACCTTTCCAACATGTAATTCTGCATGACAAGCTGGGCAGAAATGTTATTTGCGGCGGCTTTCTTTTTTATAAATGCTTTTAGCTGCATCGCATTTTTTGTTTTCATAGCAAAACCTCCATATAGTTCAAAACTTTAGGTTTTACCCGTATCTTTTCGGCATAGTCAAAAAGCTTGGTAACATTCTTCCCTGGCATCCTCGCGTATTGCTTCATTGCTTGGTTCACAAGCTGTATGTCGCAGGCGTTGTTACCTTTTACAATATCACATAACGTCCGTTCTACATCGTAAAGACGAATCGGATTACCGTAAGGCGAAACACCGTCAATCAAACCAAGTTCATACAGCTCTTTAATAGTTTTTTTGATTTTCACATTTTCCTTTTTTAGTGAATTGACATGATAACCATAAGGAAATGTCATGGTAAATCTCATAGGAGTCCTGTCAGTCAAGCCATGAATAAACAAGGCAGTTTCATGAGAAAAAATACCTCTGCCATATTTGTATTGCAAGATATACATTTCATCTTCCAGCATTTCTGGTTTGATATAAATTCCCCTATCAACCACGGTCAATAGCTTTAAATCCACCAGCCTTTTCAAATAAAATCTTGGTATATCGGCCTCTGTAACCTGTGAAGCAGTAATAATCCCATTGCTTCGTGCAAGCATTTCTTTAATCTCTTCCAGCTTATTCATACCCGCACCTCCTTTGTAATACAATTACACTCTATATTATACCCTATCAGAGTGTGATTGTATACACATAAGGAAAACAGTTAGGATTTATATACTCTAATTATCTCGGCCACAATTGGGAACTTACTTTACTGAAAAGAAAATCTATATGTCTTAGGGCGATGCCGATATCATTTTCATCCAGTATCGCAACTCCACTAAGAAGACCCCACTTATCTACTGAGAAATATAACTGAACAGCAGGATTTTCAGAAGCAGTAAAAAAGTTAACCAGACTTGGCTGTTCGTTATTTGGCTTAAGGGTTTTATCAATAATACTCCAATTTCGTATTTGGGCAGGCATATCAAATGCTAGTTTAGGCGGAAGCCCATCCGGATTGTATCCACGAATTTCAACTCTCAAATCTGAATCTACTTTAGATGTTACCGTAGCAGAATATTTCCAACATGATACAGGCGTATTATCATCAATCATTCCCTCCGGCAAATTGTCAATCTGCAGGTTTTCGGTTTTAAACAGTGCCGGTTTTGCTTCTCTATATGCTACTGACTCAGAAATCTGATACTTTCCCGCTGTTTCAATCTTCTTTTTTCTTTCTTTTACAGTTTTCCTAAATAAATATGTAATAGCTGTATTAGACTCCTCTATTTCTGACAGTAATTTTTCTGCACTGCTATAATCTCCAATCCATTCATCTAAGCGTGCTTTTTGGAGTGTATTTACAATCATATTTTTACCCAAATAATTTTCCTCCTATCTGCCAGTTGAATTCTTTAACTGTAGGTTCTTCAGGCAAAATATCCAGATCATTGATAATTCTTCGTATATTGTCAAGCTCAGTTGTTTTGGGAATTAGCAAATGAATTCGAAGCTTTGTAATCGGATTAACATCCACCTGAGCAAATATACCATATCCGGCCATTGTAGGAACGCGCCTCCAATATTCCAGTATCTGAAGCATAGCATTACGTACCTGTCTATCCCCCTTTTCTCTTCTGCTTTTACATTCTAAAGGTAATGGTTGGTCCCAAACAATACTATCTAAATAGCCAGCGATAGCTTCATTTTCTGATCTGGCTCTTTCAGGCGTGGATGTCCTAAATAGATTACTGAGCAATCGCGGTTCTATGTCCAAACAAAAATCCGGAGCCTTGCGATCACCCATAATATGAGCCATATCGAACGGATTCAAATTGATCACGTTTTGTAAAAAAACGGTGGTTAGTACTTCTCCAATCAATCCTGTAACTCCTGGAGCTGCCCCCTTATTGTTTCTCTTGCTAAAGGGGCTCGGAACAAAGTTTCTTGTTCCATGCGTGCCGCCAATAGGCAAAAGAGTACTTACTGAATTCCAATGAGCATAATCTTCATAATGCTGACCTACTATCATCACATAGGTATCTCCCCACTTATCACCTTGATCGTCAATGTAAGCAAGGGATGTCAGAAATGTGCCTTTTATATTTGGTCTCCTTTTTCCATCAAGGCCCATTGTAATACACCATTCAATCTCTCTCGGCCTGTTTAGCCAACCGGATAAAATTGGATTCAATGACTGTGACAGCATTGTCTCTCCCCCCTTAATCAATTGAGAATTAGCATAACTAATATGCAAAAGTTTTTATAATTTTTTTACAATATTATACATCATTATACATCTAATGAGTTTTTTCATCAACCAGTTATTGGATTATATCCTTGAATATTCCTGACATTGCCGTATACCCAATTGTAGCTGTAAATAATCATTCACGTCTTTACCGCATCTGGGTGGCATATCATTAACTTCGTATATAGGAGAGAGAATAGCTTGGATTGTCTTTGCCGCTATCCTTCCAGGCATATCATTATCCAGGTGCAGGTAAATTTCCTTGATGTGGCAGAAGTCTTTCAAATATTGAAACAAAGCGGCAGGCGTAGTGCTTTCCTCAATGTTTTTTTTAGGCTTGTAAATTCCAGCAAGGGACAGGCAATTATCCTCTCGCCAGTCCCGTCCTGAAATCAGCCCTAGCGTTCCGTAAGATAGCAGATCGATGGCACTTTCAAATAGGTGCAGCCTGCGGCTTTCCTTTCGTGAAGGAATAGAGAAGGAAAAATGCTTGTCGCTGCCGTTCGCTTCTCCCATATAGCGCCGGTTTGTAGTTCCCCGGAGGGTTGCATATTGGGGTATACCACTGCGGTCAAAACCGATAAACACCGCATTGCGATAGGGTCGGCTCTCATAAAGTCGCTCAGTTTCAATACAGTAATCAATCAGGTTCCTGTTTATGCCGCGTCCGGTGAGATAGGCAATCACGCGGTCGTTGTTTTTGTTTTTCTCCGGCAAAAGCAGCTTTCTCGGTTTGGTAGGTTCCTGCGTTTTTGGCGGGGCGGACAGCTCGATGACTGCTTGTCCGTCTATTTGAATGACTGCATCAGGGAGAGTCATACCCCGCACCTTGATGAGATAATCCAGGGCAGAGCGCCCGCCGATGCCCCGTGACCACCAACACCATTTTCCATTGGATATTTTCAGGCTGTCATGGGCGCGGGTTGTAAAGACATTGCCGGAGAAGTGTACCAGCTCCTGAGGCTCGTAGGTTTGCAGATACGTTAGCAGATCCATCTGCTTCGCGCGTTCGATTTGCTCCGTTGTTACATAGGACATATTTTCTCACCTCATCTTTCATAGCCCACGACTTTCTTTTCTCGAATATCCACGTCCTCATCCGGCTCACCGTCCATGATCTCATTTTCGTGCTTATCCATATTGAGCAAAATATTCAGCTCGGCAAGACGTGCGGACTTGGTTTGAAGCTCCTGTTCCTTTTCAAAGGGAATGTCAATCTGCTTCTTAGCGGTTTCCATCTGCTGGCGCAGGTTTTTAAGCTGTTCTTGGCAATACTCCAGCTTTTTCGGCATTTCGAACAGCGCATTATTCAGGCGGGTTATATTGCCGTAAATGTCCGTGCCCAGGGTTACCTTATGGCTCAAAGCGCCGCGCAGGGTAATTTCATACTGCTTGCCAAAGCTGTCAAAGGAGAACAGCATGGGGAAAACCATATAGCTGCCCAATTCCTGCGGCTCCGGTGAGGTCATCAGCTTGCAGGCTTCCAGAATGGCGGTACCGGCCTCGGCCTTTTCCGTGTAGGCCACGCCTTTGACTGTCATACCGGCAAATTTACTGTCCTCTGCATTCTCGGCGATGCGTTCCGGTGAGCTGTGCTGCCGGTAGAGGACAATATCCTTTTTATATCCGGCAATGCGTTCCTCGGCAGATTTGATCTGCTGAGGATAATGCTTGAGCAGCCGGTCCTCCAGAGCGTACCGTTGGCTTAGATGATTGGCTTTCAACAGCTTGAGCTTGGATACCTGGATGTCTAAATCCATTTTCTCCTTAATAAACGGGTTACCAGTTGACAGTGCCTTGACCTCCGCATAGGAAAGTGCCGTTTCATCAATATCCTCGGTGCTTCTCACGGGGGATTTACTGGTCATAATTTGCGAGATAAACCGCTGTTTGTTCTCGAGTATCTGATATAAATAAGCGTCGAAGGTATTTTCCGTGACATACCGGAAGATGTGTACCTCTGGATTTTTATTGCCCTGGCGGATTGTACGCCCGGCCCTCTGTTCCAGATCGCGGGGCCGCCACGGGCAGTCCAGATCATGGCTTGCTATCAGCCGATCCTGGACATTGGTTCCGGCACCCATCTTAAAGGTGGAGCCGATCAGGATTCGTACCTGTCCTTTTCTTACGCGGGCAAACAACTCCTTTTTCTTTGTTTCTGTGTTGGCATCATGGATAAAAGCCACCTCGTTGGCAGGGACACCGCGGTCGATGAGCTTTTGCCGTATATCGTCATATACATTGAAGCTCCCGTCGTTCTTAGGTGTGGACAGGTCGCAGAATACAAGCTGTGTCAGCCTCTTGTCCCGGTTTTCCTGCCAGAAGCGAAAGACATTTTCTGCGCAGGCGTTTACTTTGCTGTTTTCATCGTCTGGGAGAATGGGATTGGCCAGACGCTGGTCAAGCGCCAGCTTGCGCCCGTCGTTGGTGATCTTTAGCATATTGTCCTCGTAGGGTTCCACCATCCGGTTGCGCACCTGTTCGGCGCGCTCCGCAAGCTCGGCCACCATGCCCTGCTGAAATTCGCTCGGCTTAACCGCGACATTTTGGTAATTGGCTTTCGGCACAGGCAGATTCAGCATATCCGCCGTCTTGATGTCCGCGATCTCCTTAAACATGCTCATGAGTTCAGGTAGATTATAAAACCTCGCAAACCGGGTCTTGGCGCGGTA
>LOES01000031.1 GCA_001515955.1 Clostridia bacterium BRH_c25
CTCTCTCATTGTCGTTCCCATAGGAACCTCAACAAGACCGGTATTATTTATCTTACCACCCAGTGCAAATACCTTCGTACCCTTGGACTTTTCCGTTCCCATGCTTGCAAACCATTCCGGACCGTTATTGAATATAGGAGCTATGTTCGCATAGGTTTCTACGTTATTAAGAATTGTCGGCTTTCCAAACAAGCCTTTAACTGCGGGAAATGGAGGTCTTGGTCTCGGCATACCTCTTTGCCCCTCTATAGAAGCTATAAGTGCTGTTTCCTCTCCACATACAAAGGCACCTGCTCCAAGTCTCACTTCCAGGTCGAATTTGAAGCCCGTACCCATTATGTTTTCCCCGAGCAGTCCATAATTCCTGGCCTGGCTTATTGCTATTGCAAGACGCTTTACAGCTATCGGATACTCTGCTCTGCAATATATATATCCCTGACTGGCTCCTATTGCGTAGCCGGCTATAGCCATTGCTTCAATTACCGAATGAGGATCCCCTTCCAGAACACTTCTGTCCATAAATGCTCCCGGATCTCCTTCGTCAGCATTACACAGTACATATTTCTGATCGTTCTGTGATTTTGCCGCAAAATCCCACTTCATTCCTGTGGGGAAACCAGCACCGCCTCTTCCTCTGAGTCCTGATTTCTTCACTGTATCCACTACTTCTGCCGGTGCCATCTCCGTAAGCACCTTTGCAAGAGCCTTGTAACCGTCAAAAGCTATATACTCGTCTATATTCTCAGGATTAATAATACCACAATTTCTTAACGCAACTCTGACCTGCTTCTTGTAGAAGTCAACCTCTTCGATTGCTTTTATCCTGTTTTCTTCAACGGATTCTGCATAAAGCAATCTCTTTACAACTCTACCTTTTACCAGATGCTCCTTGACTATTTCCTCTATATCCTCAGGCTTAACCATGCTGTAAAAAGAAGCTTCAGGATATATTATTACTATCGGGCCTAAAGCGCAAAGTCCGAAGCATCCGGTTCTTTCCACCACAACCTCGCCTTCAAGACCGTTTTTCTTTATTTCCTCATCAAAGTTCTTTGCGATTTGTTCCGAATTTGCAGAAGTACATCCGGTACCTTTGCAAATCATGACATGGGAACGATACATCTCCATTACATTTACCTCCTATATGTTTCGCAAGCCTTCTACTATTTGTCTCCGGCTCCGATTGTATATTCGTCGACAACCTTGCCCTGCATAATATGCTCATTCACAATTCTTATAGCTTTTGAAGCGTTTACTTTTATATAGGTAACCTTCTCTTCACCGGGCTTGTATACCTCCACAATAGGTTCCAGCCTGCACATACCAATACAGCCTGTCTGCGCAACGACTACATCTGCCAGGTTGTGTTTCTTTACTTCATCCATTATAGAGAGAAGCACAGGTCTTGCTCCTGCAGCTATGCCACAGGTTGCCATTCCTACAACTACTCTAGTACCGGATCTATCTTTTCTGACATTGATTGTGTCCAGAGTCTTCTTTCTGATTTCTTCCAATTCCTGAATTGTTTTCATTTTACACACCTCCGCGTAAATTTGCTAAACCTTCATTTATATAATCCTTGATCCACATCAACACGTCGGGCTCTCCCATCGAAACATCATTACCCAACGCAGTCCTTATCTCTCTTGTATCCAGGCAAAACTCCCCATGGTCAATAATATGCCTGTATACAAAATCAACAATTTTGCTTTCATCAGAATCTGAAATAATAAGGCTCAGCATGGTTTCAGCCATGTTCCCAATAGGAGCTCTGTCTATATGGCTGTGCTTGAAGGTTGCTGTAACCTTTGTTCCTACATTCTTCTCAGATTCTATAACAAGGTCTCCCTCACATCTCTTGCAGGCTGCAAGCATTAGTGGTATCCCGAGACCAACCTTTCTGCTGGTTCTTGTAGTAACAAAGGGATCCATAACCTTTTCAAGAAAAACCTTATCCATGCCTCTGCCGTTGTCTTCTATGCAAATAGTCATCCTATCTTTTTCTGTATCTTCAAGGATAGTGATCCTCACCAGACTGGCCCCTGCGGATATTGAATTCTGGGACAAGTCAAGAATATGCAGTGATAAATCTCTCATAACTATATGCTTCTAGTACTTCTTCAATATTTCCGGAATATCATCAGGTACCAATTTACCGTATACCTCTTCATTGATCATCATTACCGGAGCGAGTCCGCAGCAGCCCAGGCACCTGGTTGCCTCAAGGGTAAATTTCCCATCTTCCGTCGTTTCTCCTGATGCTACTTCAAGCTCTTCTTTGAGCTTGTCAAGTATGCCCTGAGCATTCTTAACATAGCAGGCTGTCCCAAGACACACACTTATCGTGTTCTGTCCTCTGGGCTTCAAGGTAAACCTTGAATAAAAGGTAGCGACCCCGTATATTTCGGCCAATGGAATGTTCAAAACCTCTGAGATTCTCTTCTGTGCTTCTTCAGGAATAAAGCCGAATAATTCCTGCGTTTCATGGAGAACCGGCATTAAGCCACCCTGAATATTCTTATGCTCTATAAGAATATTCTCCAATTTCTCCAATTTTTCTTTCATTTCAGCGTCAGACATTAAAGAGTTCCCTCCTTCAAAATATTCATGATTACATAATATTACTTTTGCTTGATATAAATTTATCAATTCATGTTCTACAATATTGTATCACACATTAGATATTTTTTTAACAATAATTATAAATTTTTTTCTCTGCATGGCATATTCTTATTGGAAGTTGCGAAAAATAAAAATCCCAATGCTTAATCCAGTTTATCAAAAAGCTCACTTACACTTAGGCAATCCAGTTCTATAAAGAATTCCCGTTCATTGATATCTTGAAGATAATGAGCATCAGAAGATACAATATACTTGAATTTGCTCAAGAAGGGATATTTTTTCAGAGCAGCTGCCGGTGTGAATTTTTTCGAAATTTCTATTGTTTTGACCTTAAGCTCCGGAGGGATGAAACCAAGATTGGCAATAATACTAAAGCCCGGCCTGTCTACATGAGCCGGGATACAGATCCCTCCAAGGGCTCTGACCAGTATAAATACATCATTGACTGAAAGCGCTGAAGAAGACAGCAGCAGCCTGTCTTCTTTTCCTACTATTTCATCGGTTCCATTAAAAATCAGCTGCCGTCCAAAAATTTCTTCACTATTCTTTATATCCGGCAACGAATTGTATACTATCTCTGCGAATTTCATTGCCCCTTCCATTCTTTTAAAAAGGCACACTATATGAACTTCTTCCTTAGTCTGGACTTCCATTCCGGGAATAACCATCAACCCGTTTTCTCTTGCTGCTTCCATAACTGCAGGAAGGTTAGCGCATGAATTGTGATCTGTGACTGCTATTATATCAAGTCCTTTCAGAAGAGCCATATTCACTATATTGCCCGGTGTCATATCCTCATCACCGCATGGAGATAATGCCGAGTGTATGTGAAAATCCACCGCAAATTCCATACTATTCAATTCCCATCTTATAAAGTTCTTTTGCAAGCTCATATGCACTTAAGCTTGATTGGAACACCGGAATTCCTTCATCTTCAGCTTTACGGAGAGTTTCCTCCTCAACCTCTATTCCTTCCGGCACAATTATACAACCCAGCTCCAACAAAACTGCAACTGCAATAATATTTGAATGAGTCTGGACAGTGATCCACGCATCTCCTTTATTGCCATGGGACATTACCCAGCTTAGAAGATCACATATATATGCTCCTGTCAACTCCTTATCAATACCGCTGCTTCCTGCCAACAGCTTCAACCCGATTTTCTCACTGGCATCTCTGACTCTCATACATAACCTCTCCTTAACCTTATACTTTCTGCTTATTCTTAAAGCTTTCCATTGTTTTAACTATACAGATGGCTTTTTGGTTTTCGCCCTTTACAATATCTTCAGCAAAGGCTCTGCAGGTTGGTGCCCCACATACACCGCAGTCTATACCCGGCAAAAATTTCAGCATTTCCTTTATCATTTCCATTTTTCTCATTGATTTGGCAATATCATCATCCAGACGCATTATAGCCCTGGGCTCAATATGCTCAGTCAGCCTTATCAAACCATCCTTATACATTTCTATTTGCTCTCTTATCTCTTCCTCACCGGCCGCTGAGTCAGGGAGCCCTTGTGAAAGAGCCTTCATCCGGCTTCTGGCTATAAACGGATTCTCAATGGTAAGGGGCCCGCCGGCACAACCCCCGATACAAGCCATACCTTCAAAAAACTCCAATCCGTCAAGCTTATCCATCTCTATTTCTTCCAACACTTTAATGACCTCATGTATCCCGTCAACAGCAAGGTAGTTTTCAATTCCCAAAGACTCCCCCTGCCCTCCAGTCAGCGGCCATAAAAGCGATTTTCTGGTGCTTCTGGTTATAATCTCTTCCTGACTGCTGCCAATATTTCTCAGTATATCGCCATATATGGCCTTCATCGACAGCACCCCATCTATATATGATTTTTTTATCCCCAGGGGTTTTGTCACACTTGTCATTCTGGCTGTACACGGAGAAATAAAGACAACGCCTATCTCATCAATACTGAAGCCGGTCTTTTTTACAGCATCAGCTTTAGCCAAACGGGCAGCTATCTCCATTGGTGTTTCTATATCGGCCACATTAGGCAGCAGTTCGGGAAACCTGATCTGTATAAGTCTAAGAGTGGCAGGGCATGTAGAATTTATTATCGGACGTTTGGCATCAGGGTTTTTGAGCATGTGGTTTTTTATCACATTGTCAATAATCTCCGTTCCCACAGACGCCTCATAAACCTCGTCAAACCCCACATTTTTGACCGCTGCAAGCATCTCATTTATTCCTGCTTTATCCGGAAATTGTCCATATAATACCAGCGATGGTATGGCTATAGTATATTTGAATCTTTTCAATATATCGAGAGTATCTGTAACGGCACTTTTGGCATGATTGGGGCATACTCTTATACATTCACCGCAGTCAATGCATTTTTCGCCGATAATCCGGGCCTTTCCATCTCTAAGCCTTATGGCCTCAGTAGGACAAATTTTCAAACATCTTGTGCATCCGACACAATTATCATCATTAAGCACAACCGAGTGAAAGTACTTCTCTCCCACTTCAATCACCTGCCTTCAAATCTACTTCCATAGCAATAACAGTACCTTTTCCAACTGAAGAATTTGCACGGAACCTATCTGTGCATTTTTTCATATTCGGCAGACCCATGCCTGCTCCAAAGCCCATTTCCCTTACTTTTTCAGTAGCAGTTGAATAACCTTCCCGCATAGCCAGTTCCAAATCAGCTATGCCAGGCCCCCTGTCACTTGCAGTCACCTTTATACAGCCTGGTGTAACCTCTAAAGCAATCTGACCACCCAGAGAGTGAATTACTATATTCATTTCTGCCTCATAAGTAGCTATGGAAATCTTTCTTATAGCACCAGAGTCAATACCCAGCTGCCTTAAAATTTTCTTTATATTGCTGGATGCCTCTCCGGCTCTGACGAAATCATCCTTCTCCACATCAAAAACATATCTGATATCTTCCATTTTAGTAAGCCTCCAATAAAATAAACGGGGATGCCGAACCCTATTAGTCTATGCTTACTCCTTCAAGCCCGTTGCTGTAAAGCTTTCCTGAGGCAGTATACATAGTGTCTCTGGTCAACAGCAGTACGATATCATTCTCAGTAGCGAGTTTTATTATATCTTGTTCCGGTTTTTTTCCTCTTACAAAAACAATAGCACTTAAGTCTGCCATTTCTGCAGTTCTTACCACTTGCTGATTTGTAAGCCCCGTGAGAAGAATTGTCTTGCCTTTTACATAGGCCAGTACATCGCTCATAAGATCAGACCCAAATGCATATAAAACTTCATTTTCCATAAGATTATTCCCGCACAGCACCTTTGCATCCAGTATTTCTCTAACCTCACATATTTTCATAAATAAACTCCCTCATAAAACAATATATTTCGCGAAAACCATTTTAAATTCTTAATTCAAATTTCGCGTAAATGTTTCCTTGATTGTTATTGAATTCGCACTTTACCCTAGAGAAATGCTTTTGTGCGTTCAATATAGTTTGTAGTATATTTGATACTCTAATCATCCACCACAATGATATTATACATTATAGAATAAATAAAAACGATAACTAATTGATATATGTCGCCAATTGTAATAAAATGAAAGAAAGGAGTTGATCAAGTTGTCTTCCATTTTATCAGGCATCCTGCGTCAAAAGCTTTCAGAAATACAAAGTCAGCTTCCATCTTACGTAAAGATTATGAAGGACACTGCACCAAGCTTCGAAAAAATTCTTGAGGATGAGATAATTGAGCCTCTGGATTATCAAAGCCAGTCAAGCAATGACTATAGTCAATTAATCGAAGCCGCTTCAAAAAAATATAATATCAACAGCAATATAATAAATGCAGTGATAAAAGCAGAATCAAGCTTTAACCCCAAAGCGGTATCAAGAACAGGTGCAATGGGCCTCATGCAGCTTATGCCCGGAACCGCCAAAGCGTTAGGTGTAAGTAATGCTTTTGATCCCAGTGAAAACATAGATGGAGGCGTCAGGTACCTTAAGGATATGCTGTCTGAATTTGGCGGCAGTCTGGAGCTTGCACTTGCAGCATACAATGCAGGCCCCAACAGTGTCAAGAAGTACGGCGGGATACCTCCTTATAAAGAAACACAGAACTACGTAAAAAAAGTAATGTCAGGCTTGAAAAACAAGGCATAATAAATTATAGGATAGCCCTGAGCTTCTTCATGTTATTTCCTTCTTCATTATTATAAAATCAGCAGCCAGATTTTTAAGCTCAATATACTGTTCTATGGTTCTAAAATAGTTGAACTCAAGTTTCTGCCAAAAGGACTTCCCTATTTCGTTTCCGGCTATTACACCTATATATACTCTTTTAACATCATAGCTCTTATTAAGCATGTCAATAAAGGCTCTGGCAGTCTTTGTCCCTATTCCCAGCCTTTGGTATCTGTTGTCTATAAGTATTGAGGATATCCAAGCTTCTTCGCTGTTTTCATAATCGATTCTTCCTTTGATCACGCCAACCAGCTGCGGACCGGAAGCCTTGTCAAGGAAAATCCCCGTGAAAAACTCATGGCTGTTGACAAGCACTTCCAGATACTTTTGATTTATATCCTCCAGGGACATCCTTCTGTCTATGCCCGTAGCATATATGTTCAGCTCATTCTGGTTATATAAATCCAAGACATCCCCCAGGTCTTCCTTTGTGATATCCTTAAAGATCAGATTATCCAATTGTTTATTTAGAGTAAGCATTTCATTCACCTGCATATAGCACACTAAAAAATCTAATGCGCTCATATTACCTCAATTTAGTGTTTAAGCCCTATATATATATTCTACACAACAGAATAAATTCCTCTTTTATATCCTTAGTGCAGCGCTGAAATAAGCTAATTCCAGACCTTTCCACACTATTACCTTATAATTTACATTTTTAAGCAAAATTTGTTAATAATCTTTACATTATCCATATTTAATATATAATCATAAATATAAGCATGATTTTCTGATTTTCTTAATCCAACTTGAAAGAAACAGGTGATATGATGGCCGAAGTAAGAGTAATGAAAACTTCAGATTGTGAACCTGGGATGGTGTTGGCTTCGGACGTAGTAAACGATTATGGAGCAGTAATACTATACCAGAATTCAAAATTGGATGAGTATTCCATCAATAAACTGACCAAGCTTGGTTTGAATTTTATAAAGGTTTATACCGATTATGAATTCAAGGAAAAGAAGCAAATTGTTGTTGAAGCCCAATACAATAACAATTTGGAGGAATTCAAGCAGATAATATGGGATATAAGCTGCGGAAGAAACTTGCAAATGGATCGTATAAGTGAAGTTTCCAAAAGTCTCAGCAACAACTTTGATTCGATAAACGACCTGGTTTTTTGTCTCAGCAAGGTCAGATCAATTAATGAGTATACCTATACCCACAGTTTAAATGTATCTCTCCTGTGCTCCCTGCTGGGTTCCTGGCTGAATCTCAACCATACTCACATTGAGCAGCTTTCTTATTGCGGAATATTGCATGATATAGGAAAGTCAAAGGTACCTAAAGAAATACTTAACAAGCCGGATACACTTAATGAAAAGGAATTCAATGAAATAAAAAAACATCCTGTTACAGGCTATAAGCTGCTTGAGCAGAATGACGAAATAAGCAAGGATGTTGCTCTGGGAGTATTAATGCATCACGAAAGGGAGGATGGCTCCGGTTATCCCTTCGGACTGAAATCAAAGCAGATTCATTATTATGCAAAAGTCCTCGCTGTAGTTGATATATTTGACGCAATGACCTCCAACCGGGTACACAAGAAACGCCAGCCGCCTTTCGACGTGCTTGAAATGTATGAAAGTGAATATCTGACAAAATGTGATGCCAGCATAATGCTTACTTTTCTCAAGCATATATCAAGCTATTATGTCGGAAATATGGTCAAGCTGAGCAACGGCTCCGTTGGAGAAATAGTGTATATTAATCCCAACAGGATTTCCCGCCCTCTAATAAAGTCAAAGGATAACATTATTGATCTCAGTGTGATGCCTGAAATAAAAATTGTAGAAATGCTGTAATTACAGGTCAATAATTTAGAGGAGATTATGATTTTTTATTTGATGCTTATAAATATAATGTATTTAATGAATATTCTGGTATAATAATAGGAGTAGTGGAAAAATGCACTGTTTTCATAAAAGCATTTATCACGCTTCTTTTTTTAAGCCTATAGAAGTTCTGATATGCGATCAGTAACGCTTTTTATAATAATAGTGTATTAAAATATATGTAGGAGGTATCATCATGCCATTAGTTACATCAAAGGAAATGTTCAAAAAAGCATATGAAGGTAAGTATGCAGTGGGTGCATTTAATGTCAACAATATGGAAATAATTCAGGGTATTGTTGATGCGGCAAAAGAAGAAAAAGCTCCACTCATACTGCAGGTTTCAGCCGGTGCGAGAAAATATGCAAAGCATATATATCTTATGAAGCTTGTTGAAGCAGCAGTAGAGGACAGTGGTCTCCCAATCTGCCTTCACCTGGATCACGGCGAAGATTTTGAGATCTGCAAGTCTTGCATTGATGGTGGATTTACATCAGTAATGATTGACGGTTCCAAGCATTCCTTCGAGGAAAACATCGCAGTGACAAAAAAGGTTGTAGAGTACGCCCATGAGAGAGGCGTAGTGGTAGAAGCCGAGCTGGGCAAGCTGGCAGGGGTTGAGGATGCTGTAAAGGTTGCTGCAAAAGATGCTACATATACCGATCCCGACCAGGCAGTTGAATTCGTTCAGAGAACAGGGGTTGATTCTCTTGCAATAGCAATTGGCACCAGCCATGGAGCATACAAGTTCAAAGGAGAACCTGAGCTTGACTTTGCAAGACTTGAGAAAATCTCAAAGCTGCTGCCGGACTACCCATTGGTACTGCATGGAGCTTCCACAGTGCTTCCTGAGTTTGTAGAGCTTTGCAACAAATATGGCGGCAATGTGGCAGGAGCACAAGGGGTTCCTGAGGAT
>LOES01000032.1 GCA_001515955.1 Clostridia bacterium BRH_c25
CTCTTTATATATGCCCGTGATGTAAGGATTATCATGGGATTTTCTAAGGGTTTTCCCTTCATCCTCTGCATATATTGCCGCTATTCTCTTTTTCCTTACTTCATCGTTAGTCATTCTTGGCTGTCCTCCGCCGCTTATGCAGCCACCGGGACAGCCCATTACTTCAATGAAGTGGTACGGGCTTTCCCCCTTGTGGATTTCGTCCATTAATATCGAAGCGCCCTTAAGTCCGCTTGTAGTGGCAACTTTTACAGTAATGCCATTTAAGAATCCCCACTCTGCCTTAGCATCCAGAATTGTAAATTCAGCAGTTTTTATTCTTTCCAGCCCTTGAATCGGTGCAACATGAAGCTTGTCAAAGGGCAATCCTCTTCCTGTTATAATTTCATACACTGTTCTGAGAGCTGCTTCCATAACACCGCCGGGTGCACCAAAGATATCTGCTGCTCCTGTGGAAAGTCCTAAAGGATTATCTGTTTCGCCTTCCGGAAGAGTAGTAAAATCGATTCCGGCATCCTTGATCATTTTTGCCAGTTCCCTGGTGGTTATAACTGCATCCACATTTGGCGCCCCGTTATTTACCATTTCCGGCCGTGTAATCTCATATTTCTTCGCAGTGCACGGCATTACAGAAACAACAAACATATTTTTCGGGGCAACATTGATTTTATCTGCAAAATAGCTTTTGCATAAAGCACCAAGCATCATATGTGGAGATTTACATGATGATAAATGTCCGAGTTCTCCAGGGAAGTAATGCTCAATATACTTTATCCATCCGGGGCTGCAGCTGGTTATCATCGGTAATACGGGAGGACTGCCCGCCGGCTTGAATCCTGTTTTTTCAAGCTGTTCATCACTGATAACCTTATTGGAATGCAGGAATTTTACAAGTCTTCCGAGAAGCTCCGTTCCTTCTTCCATAATTGTTAAGTCCGCTGCAAAATTGGTGTCGAAAACAAAGTCAAAATCCATTTCTTTCAAAGCACTGACCATCTTGCCGGTAACAATGGTTCCAGGTTCATAACCGAACTCTTCGCCTAAGGCAACTCGAATTGCTGGCGCTGTTTGTATGATCACCGTTTTATGCGGATCCGCCAAGGCTTCCCATACAGCTTTTGTTGAGTCCTTTTCTTTTAATGCACCTACGGGACATACCGTCGTACATTGGCCACAGTAAGTACATGATGCAGACCCTAAAGGCAATTCAGGTCCCGGGCTTATTTCTGTTGCAAACCCTCTGAACTGTGAATTCAAAATGCCTACTCCCTGAACTTCGTTGCATGTTGTAACACATCTTCTGCATAAGATACATTTTGAATTGTCTCTTACAATGGAAGGAGAAGATGTGTCAACAATGTTCTTTGAGCTTTCCCCCTCGAACCGCGATTCCTCTATCTGTATTAATTCTCCAAGCTTTTGGAACTCGCAATCCTGGTTGCGAGAACACTGCAAGCATTCCTTCGGATGGTCCGAAAGCATTAGTTCATAAAGTACCTTCCTTGCCTTTCTTACTCTTTCTGAATTTGTATGAATAACCATACCTTCACTTACAGGTGTTATACAGGAGGCTTGAAGATTCTTAGCCCCATCCACCTCAACAACACAAATCCTGCATGAACCGAATTTGTGAACACCCTCAAGATAGCACAAGCTCGGTATCAGAATACTGTTTTGCTTTGCAGCCTCAAGAATAGTCGTTCCTTCTTCCACATTTATCTTTTTATTGTTTATCGTAAGATTAATCATTGTTTCACCCCCTTCTATTGCCTTCTGTCACATCTTAAACATCTCATGGCTTCTGCTATAGCATTTAAGCGGTGGAAGCCCTGTGATACTTCATCAAAACTATGCTTTCTTGAATCCATGTCAATATAATTCATTTCAAACCGCTCATGCTCAACCAATTCGGAATCATCAACCGTATCCGGGATTTCAATGGGTTCACCCCTATTCAGTTTTCCATCTCCGCCAAGATACTTGTCAATAGAGCCTGCAGCCTTTTTCCCATCTGCAATAGCCCTGATTACTACGTCTGATCCTCTTACAACATCCCCGCCTGCAAACACACCGGGCATTGAAGTCATGAGAGACTCCTCCTCAACTACAAAGGTACCCATTTTTGTTACTTCAACCTCATCTTTTCTTATAAAGGGCAGATCTGAGTACTGACTTACTGCAGGAATTACATAGTCTACATCAAAGACAAATTCCGACCCTTCAATTCTGCGTGGCTTTTTCCTCCCATCCGAGTCAAAGCTGGACAGCTCCATTCTTACGCATTTAACTTGATTTACCCTTTCTGTTCCGATAAATTCAATCGGCTCAACAAGCTCATGAACAATTACACCTTCCTCTATTGCATCGACTATTTCTCTCTTGTCGGCAGGCATATCCTCCATGTTCCTTCTATACAGGACGTGAACCTCATCAACTCCCATTCTGATTGCAACTCTTGCAGCATCTATTGCCGTATTTCCGCCTCCTATTACCGCTACTACACCTTTTAGCTCCACTTCTCTGCCAAGATTAACATCTCTAAGGAAATCCAAGCCATGATAGACTCCTTTTAATTTTTCACCCTCGACCCCGACTTTCCTGGAGAACTGAGTCCCTGTTGCGACGTATATTGCATTATGCTTTGCTTTTATTTCATCAAATGTAATATCTTTTCCTATTTCTGTGTTGGTCAAAACTTCAATGCCAATCTGCTTTATTGTATCTATTTCTTTCTTGAGAATTTCTTTAGGCAATCTATATTCGGGGATTCCGAAAACCAAGACTCCCCCTGCAACGGGCTGTGATTCATAAACCGTTACATCATAGCCTTGTCTTCCCAGATAATATGCACAGGTTAAACCCGATGGACCTGCTCCGACTATTCCTACTGATTTAAATTTCTTGGGAAATACAAGGTCAGTGAAGGGTTCATTATGCTTCATCATTTCATCCGCAGCATATCTTTTCAAATCTGCAATTGCCAAAGGATCATCCAGCTGTCCTCTTCTGCATTTGCTTTCGCATGGATGGGTGCACACCCTTCCGCATACAGAGGGGAATGGATTTTCCTGTCTTATGAGGTTATATGCATCCTTCACTCTCCCAGCAGCAATAAGAGCAACATAGCCGGGTACATTCACATTTGCGGGACAAGCATTTTCACAGGGAGAAATAAACAATTCCGAGCACACACCCGCCCTGCAGTACTTCTTTCTGATATGCTCATCATATTCATCCCTGAAATACTTTATCGTACTAAGCACAGGATTTGGTGCTGTCTGACCCAAACCACAAAGGGCAGTATCCTTAACAGTTTGTGCTATTTCTTCAAGAAGCTCTACATCACCTTCCTGCCCTTTCCCGGTAGTAATTCTTTCGAGGATTTCATGCATCCTTTTAGTGCCCAATCTGCAAGCAGCGCATTTGCCGCAGGATTCCTCCTGTACAAATTCCATAAAATACCTTGCCACATCTACCATACATGTATCTTCATCCATGCATATAAGACCGCCGGATCCCATTATAGCGCCCAGCTCAACCAGTGAATCATAGTCTATCGGTGTGTTCAGATGGGCTTTTGTCAAGCAGCCTCCGGAAGGTCCTCCGGTCTGTGCAACCTTAAACTTTTTACCTTTTGGTATTCCGCCGCCGATGCCGAAGATTATTTCTCCAAGGGTAAGCCCCATAGGAACCTCAATGAGTCCCGTATTATTTATATCTCCTGCCAATGCAAAGACTTTTGTCCCTTTGCTTTTCTCAGTTCCCAATTCAGCGAACCAACTTGAACCTTTTAGAATTATGACCGCAACATTTCCTAAGGTTTCAACATTGTTTATGACAGTAGGCTTCCCAAATAAACCTGACACTGAAGGGAATGGCGGCTTTTGTCTGGGCTCTCCGCGTTTACCTTCCACCGAGTCCATGAGTGCTGTCTCTTCTCCACACACAAAGGCACCTGCACCAATTCTTATTTCTATATCAAAATCAAATTGGCTTCCAAAAATATTTTTGCCTAATATGTTTCTTTCTCTCGCTTCATTGATGGCATACTCCAAACCCTCTATTGCCAGCGGGTACTCAGCCCTTATATAAACATATCCTTTATTCGCTCCTATTGCATACCCTGCAAGAGCCATACCTTCAAGCACCAGATGAGGATTACCCTCCAAAAGGCTTCTATCCATGAAAGCACCCGGATCACCTTCATCTGCATTACATATGACATATTTCTGATCACTTTTTGATTTTGCTGCAAGCAGCCATTTCAAACCTGTAGGAAATCCACCGCCGCCTCTACCCCTCAGTCCAGATTTTTTTACCTCATCTATGACTTGTTCGGGACTATATTCATTAAGAGCCTTTGCAAGGGCATAGTATCCATCATTGGATATATATTCATCCATAGACCTGTAATTAATCATGCCGCAGTCTCTTAATACTATTTTGCTTTGTCCTTTGAAAAAATCGATATCCTTCATATATGGAGCCTTTTGGCCGGTAATTCTATTGGTATAACAGCACTCTTCCACAATCTGATTTCCCAAAAGATGCTTTTTAACTATTTTTTTCATATCCTCTGGTTTTAGCTTACAATAAAAGACGCCCTCAGGCAGTACCGTCATTCTTGGGCCAACATCACAAATGCCTATACAACCTGTAAGACTCAGCTTTACTGATGACGTAAGGCCGGCAGCTTCCAGTTCTTTAATGAGAGCATCCCTTACTTCACCACAGCCCGAAGAAACACATCCGGTGCCGGAGCAAAAAAGTAAAGTATGCTGATATCGCGCCATCTCCTCAGAAAAATTCTTTTTGGCCAGATCAAGATCATTAACATTGCATATTTTCTCGCTCATGCCTTATTCACCCCCCTTATGATACTTATCCAATATTTGCTGCACTTTGTTGGCATTCACTCTTTGATAAACTTTGCCATTAATGCTTATTACAGGTGCCAAGCCGCATGCGCCTAAGCACCGCATAACTTCAAGGGTAAATTTTAAATCCTTGGTCGTTTCACCTACATCGATACCCAAATGCTCTTTCAGCTTTTCCAGTATCTTTTTTCCACCTCTGACATAGCATGCAGTCCCCAAACAAACTCTTACGGTATATTCACCTTTCGGTTTTGTTGAGAAAAATGAATAAAAGGTAACAACTCCACTAACCTTGGAAACAGGCAAATCCATTTTTTCGGCTATGAAGCTTTGAACTTCATGGGGCAGAAAACCAAAGATAGCCTGAGACATATGAAGAATCTGAATTAGATTACTTTCCTTTTTTTCATACTCTTCAATAACGTCATTTACCAGTGAATATTTCTCCTCCTCACTTAATTCTTTACACTCACATTTTTGAATAACCTGTGACATCTAGACACCTCCCTTTTATTGTTTGTTATATAACAAACATAATTGCAAGACTCATGCCACTTCTTTTACAAGCCTGTTATCAATAGAATTAATGCTGGTTTTATTTAACATTAATGCAGTGGCGCATTAATGTTAAAGTGCTACTACACTAAAATGAAGAAAAAACCATGGGTTATGCCTTGAGATATGCAAAAAATATTAATAATGCAGCAGCGCATTATTAATGCGCTGCTGCATCTACTTTTTTCACCCACTATAATACTCATAGCTGGTCTTGTAAATTCTTTAATTTCCTGACAATAGTAGATTGATTTACTCCTAATGCTTCCGCTATCTTATATGTATTGCCATAAGCTTTATACGCACGGCTGATTATCTGTTTTTCCACCTCAGAAACAGCTTCCTTGAGTGGTATGATGCTGTTAACTATGATCTGTCCATTCTGGACCTTGAAAAGCTGATTGATATATGGTGGAATATCCCTGCGTGAGATTTCCGAATCCTTTGATGTTACAACCGTTCGCTCTATTATATTTTGCAGTTCTCTGACATTGCCTGGCCAATAATAGCTGTATAATATGGATGGAACCTCAGGCGCAAACTCCTTGTTGCAGCCATATTGCTTATTAAAGACACCTAAAAAGTGATAAGCAAGGGGAATAATATCATCTTTTCTCTCTCTCAAAGGGGGGATATTGATTGAGACTACATTCAACCGGTAGTACAAATCTTCCCTGAATTTTCCCTCATCAACCATTTTCTTCAGGTCATTATTCGTAGCGGCTATTATTCTGATATCTATAGCTTCACTTTTTGAAGACCCGATACGCCGTACAGTTTTATCCTGTATGACCTGGAGCAGCTTCACTTGCAATGACAAGGGCAAATCCCCTATTTCATCAAGAAAGATGGTGCCATTATGAGATTGTTCAAAAAAGCCCGTTTTGCCCCCTTTTACAGCTCCGGTAAATGCCCCATATTCATATCCGAAAAACTCGGATTCCAATAATTTTTCCGGGATAGCTCCGCAGTTTACCTTAATATACGGTCCATCTTTTACAGGACTCAGATGGTGTATTAATCTGGCAATGACATCCTTCCCCACACCCGTTTCTCCAAGAAGAATAACCGTGGATTTGTATTTTGCAGCTTGTTCAACCATCTCCAGCACTTTCCCGAATTCCTGGCTGTTCGTAATTATTCCCGGATAAGTGGATGTATCCTTTTTGCTCTTTTTTAAAACATTGCGTTTTAATCTGCTCAGCTCTTCGATGTCCCTGATATTTGTTACAACGCCAATAATTTCACCTTTTTCGTCATATATCGGGTTACCTGTTGCAATGAATTTTCTTTGATTTTTGCATTCCTGCAAAAAAGTAACTCTTCTTTTCTCCTTAAGAGCCAATATGGCTGCAGAAGGATAGATTATGCCACTTCCCTCCAATTCCTCTACGGTTAACGGCATTTCATCAATCCCGATCATTTTCTTCCATGCAGAATTGGCTTTTATTATATTGCCGGCAGCATCACATACGACCATGCCATCATAAGAGGATTCAAATATCGCATTTAACTCTTCATTCAGACTATTAACAGTATCAAAGGCTTCACTCAGCTTCAGATAACAATCGCTCTTTTGAGAAAGCAGATAAGGTATGCACATTTCCACTTCAGCAATCCCTTGATGGACAGCGATGGCCTTTTCTCTGCATGTATTATATCCACAGGCTCCACAGTTCAACTCGTCTTCTTCACTATGCTTATCTATTCTGGCAAGTATTCTTGTTATACTGCCTTCATCAGGCTGGCTTAAAGGTATCATTTTGTCATTAAAGGTTCTCATCATATCAATATCATAATGTTCAGCATACTGTATATCAGTTGATATATCAATTTTCCCATTGGCAAAATCCGTGATCATCTTTTGCCTTTCATGTATCAGTAAGTCGTTTTTCATGCAAGCACCGTCAATACAGCCTCTGCAGCCCAGTACATCATAGAACAGGAATTCCAATTCTCCTTTTCTATTAGACCGCTCTATATGCTTAATAAGCTCAATACAATTATCCATACCATCACAAGAGATCAATTTATCCTCAGCAAACTTGCCTTTCAAATTTGTAATGATGCCAGCTGAAAGAGGTATCCCCCTGCCTTTTTTTGAAGCGGCATAATATGGTATGGACTTTTCTCCTGATCGCTTGTTATCCTTTTCATCTATATCTTCAAACAACACACCCGCTTCTTCATATGTCAAAGCTGTATCAATACATCCTAAAAATTGCTCCTGCATTATTTCATCTTTCTTAGCAATGCATGGTCCTATAAAGACGATTCTGACATCTTCATTTTTATATTTTTGTCTGATTATCCGTCCTGTAACAATCATTGGGGAACCAATGGGAATCAGATTTGGAATCAGCTCCGGAAAATGCTTTTCAACTAAATTTACAAAAGTAGGGCATGGAGAACTGAGTAATATTTTATTGTTATTAGCCACAGCATATTCAGCAGAATGATCTATTACATACTCTGCTCCGATAGCTGTTTCCCATACCTCTTCAAATCCAACGGCTCCCAGCTTCCCAATAATCTGTTCCGGGGTAAGGGGATAAAGCCCAGCCACATATGAAGGCGCAAGTAATGCTATGGACTTTTTGCCTGAATGTATTATTGATTCTGTAGCCGGGATAGAACTCAGGATTTTTTTTGCTTTGCGGGAACAATGCTTAACACAATTACCACATTGAATACATCTGGTCTGTATTATTTCTGCCTTGCCGTCTTTGATCCTCACCGCTTTTACAGGACAATTTCTCACACATGAGTAGCATTGCTTACACTTGGTGCTATCGGTAACAATAACAGCTTCAGTCACATTATCAACCCCTTAATTTCTTAATTATCAACCGTACAGCAGTTGAACTTTTCCCGGTAAAACAGACACTCCCGGGTTGGGTCTCCTCGCAATTACAAAAATGCCCTGTTATGTTAATAATAGCATGACAGAGCATTAAAATTCAATAAATCACTTATTTTCTCCTATTATTGCAAATACAAATATTCCACTTGCCTTTATCTCCTCAACGTGTAACCTTCAAGCTCATACATGAATAAACTGTAATATCATACTTTTATGAAGATGGTCGATTAAACAGGAAATTTTTTCTGGAGGTATTAGTATGGCATACTATGTTAAAGCAGAGTCGGATGTAAAAATTTATGTAGAGGATCTTAACCCTGAGGGCAAGAAGACAATCCTATTTTTACACGGTTGGCCCGGAAGCCATAGATTGTTTGAATATCAGTTTAACCAGCTTCCAAAGCTGGGATATAGATGCATAGGAATAGATACAAGAGGGTTCGGCAATTCAGACAAGCCTTGGGGAGGCTACGATTACGACCGATTGGCAGATGATGTCCGATGTGTGGTTGAAGCACTGGAATTACAGGATTTCACCCTTTGTGGACATTCAACGGGGGGAGCGATAGCCATTAGATACATGGCCAGATACAATGGACATGGGGTATCAAAGCTTGCTCTTTTTGCCGCTGCCGCTCCCAGCCTTATACAGCGTCCATATTTTCCTTATGGCTTACCCAAAGCGGCTGTAGATGAAATCATTAAAGGAACATATAATGACCGGCCTAAAATGTTGAAGGAGTTTGGAGACATGTTTTTCTTCCAGCATATAACCGAGCCGTTCTCAGATTGGTTCTTCCAACTGGGACTGGAGGCGTCGGGTTGGGCTACTGCGTCAGTTGCAGCCACTTGGCTAGGTGAGGAAAGCTTATTTCATGATCTTGGGAAAATAAGTGTTCCTACTTTGATTCTTCACGGTATTCATGACAAGGTCTGTCTCTTCCCCTTGGCTGAAGCACAAAGAGAAGGCATTAAGAATTCCAGACTTATACCTTTTAAGTACAGCGGCCATGGCTTGTTCTATGACCAGCGCGATAAATTCAACAAGGAATTGACACAATTTGTTGAGGAATAATTTCATATGGCGACTTGGGGGTGGCCTTCAGAAACGGTCTTTGCTCCAGGCCTTAGATGCAAAAACAACCGTTCCTAATATTTTAAAGGTCGTGAGTTCTTAGTAGTGAGGTTAAAAACAGAATAGAAATCGACATTATTATTATAGTAACCGCCAGTATAGTCCAATGGGTCTCAACCCTGCTGAGGATAATTCCATACAGCAGCGCACCAAAGGGCATGCCTCCCTTGGTAATCATTCCAACGATTGAAAACATACGGGACATATATTCGTTGGGTGTTGCCTTCTGGATAAAGGTCTGCACCGGAACGTTGATGAACATGATAGCGACGCTTAACAGGCAGAGAGCTCCTGCCAGCAGGGCGAAGTATAATACCGCACCTTTTCCCGGTACGGGTAAGCTGCGGGGAAACAGCAAAACTGAAAACGCCAGCATTGTACCCATGAGCAGTCCACAGCCAATCACAAGGGATTTGGTCACCTCCTTCTCTTTACCGAACAGCAGACCCACCAGAATGCTTCCCAGCAGCGCTCCCAATATCATCACCATTTGCAGATAACCATACTGTGTATCGGAGTATACCAACCGGGTTCTGAAAAACAAAGGCAATACCACTGTAAAAACAGGCTGGATCAAAGCATATATTAACAGAAAAAAAACACACAGCTTACGGATTACTTTATTAAACAGAATGAATCTGATACCCTCGGACAAATCCGTTACTAATCCTTTCACACCGGCCGACAGCTCCCGCTTGACATGCTTATATCTGATCAGCAGCTCGCTGCTTCCCGACAGCAAAAATGAGATACCGTTGATGAGGAACAGAACCGTAATGCCCCGTTTTGCATACAGGACAGCACCTATGACAGGACTCAGCATACCGGCCAATGTTCTAAGTGCCGCAACGGTGGAGTTGGCCCGGGTCAGTTCATCCTGAGCTACCAACTGGGGCAGCATTCCTTTCGTAGCCGGATCAAACAAACCATTCAGCAAAGATACTATTACCTGCACCGACAGCAGCAAAGTCAGGCTCATTCTGCCTGAATACGAACCAAAGGCCAGACCCAATATTACCAAGCCGCTGGCAAAGTCGGTCGTCACCATGATCATCTTCCGGTTCAACCTGTCTCCAAGCACTCCGGCAAAGGGGTAGACCAGGAGAGCCGGTGCCAGGGACAGGAAGGAAAACAGCCCAACGGTAGCTGCCGAGCCGCCTGCATCGATGATATAAAGCGGTATGATCACCATTTGGATGCCCGTTCCCATATCGGATACCATCCTGCCAAGCAGGAGCAATATGAGATTTGTATTTACATCTCTCTTATATCTTTTCACAGGACACCTCATTACAGTATTTCTACATACCCTTCTGTTCCGTTTATCCGTATCCTCTGTCCATCTTTGATCAGCTTGGTAGCGTTCTCCACACTTACTACTGCAGGCAGACCGTATTCCCTTGCAACAACGGCACCATGGGTCATCATCCCGCCTACTTCCGTCACCAGCCCTTTTACAGACACAAACACCGGTGTCCAGCTGGGATCAGTGAATGAGGTGACCAAGATATCGCCTTCCTCTATATTGGCATCCTCTATTCTTAAAACGACCCGTGCACGGCCTTCTATAGTACCTGATGAAACGGGTACGCCAGCCAAAGCACCTTTTGGGATGTTGCCGGTGTCATATTCACCGGATATAACCTCTCCCTCAGAGGTAATCACACGTGGGGGTGTCAACTTTTCAAAAACCTCATATTCCGCTTTTCTCTTTATTATTATATTATTATCCACCCTATTTGTATTAACTGCCTCCCTTAACTCCTCAAAGGTCAGATAATATATATCCTCCCTTTCCCCTATTATACCTTTTTGCACCATCTTGTCGGCTTCCCTCAGCAGAGCTTGCTTGATGATCCAGAGATACTGAACAATGACATACTTGTTGTATTCCCTGAAGCCTGCAAAATTGCGCAAAACACTTATGGCCTTCCTTATCTTTTTGGCTTTGCTCTTTCCACCGGGCAGCATCATAATACGGTCTATGATATCCTTTTCCTTCAGCTTCGCTTCCTTTAGCCCCTGCTCAAATTTCATACTATGTGCATTTGGCCCGAAGGTCTTTATATTACTAAGGAGCATGGGTATGAGTATGGTTGGTTTTTCATTCCATCGCGTCCTTGTCAAATCAATTTCTGCGGAACAGCGCATACCATATTTCTTCAGATATGCCTGGATTGAATCACTTACAGCTTTTCCACCTTCCACTTTGGTCATGCCCTCAAAAAAGGTCTTATCACTTGTATGCTCCAAATATTCAAGCACTGCCGGATACTTCCTGACGACATCCGCTACATCAAGAAGCTCAAGCCCCATTTCAGAGGTAACATTATTATCCACCGATTGTGCCAAGGCATCGGCTGCATTCTTTTCACCCAGCCATTTCTGAACGCTGTTATTTATCCGGTAAGAGGCGTAAGTTCCTGCGAATACCACTCCATAACCGGCAAAAACAGCATTCTTCATATCCTCAAAATCCTTCTGAATAAAATCAAACAGCTCATCCCCCGATAAATCAGCAATCCTTAGCTCCCGCGCATGCATCAGCTCCTCATGGTGGACGATAAGTTCTTTAACAGCAGTCGGATCGTTTTTACGATAGTTCTTTATGGTTCCGATCCCCCAGTTCAACCATACTGAGCCCCCAGGCATCGCTGTCTTTCCCCTATACAGTCCATTGATAAAATCCTTCCGTTTCATCAAATTGTAAAGGGCCTTCTGCATCAGAACATCAACGGTGTCAAGACCTTTTAGAAAGGATTTTCTTATTAACGGTGAAGCAAGTTCATTGGATATATCCATATACAGCCTTCCACCCATTTCATCCATCAACGAGGGTGTTATCTTTTTGAAAAAAGCCTGGAAGAAGGTCATGCCCAATGGTTTCATGGCCTCTGTCATCATCTGCCGGTGCCCAAAGGATATATAAACACGGTTTTTTCCGTCCTTCACTGCAGGTGCGGGGTATAAAGTGGTAATAGGACGGCTCTGTACCACAAAAAATATATTTTCATAGAGGCACCATTCGATGTCCTGGGGGCAGCCAAAATAAGCCTCAATCTTTCTGCCTATACTCTCGAGCTGCAAAATCTGCTCATCCGTCAACGTCTGTGTATTCTGCCGTCCGGCTTCAATGGCCTTTTCCTCTGTACCTCCTTTTTCCATTGCATAGATCGCCAGTTTCTTGGTGGATATCTTTTTATCTACGATACTGCCCTCGCGTACCTTGTAGATATCAGCATTCACCAGGCCGGATACAAGCGCCTCGCCAAGCCCAAAGCTGGCATCAATGGATGCTACCTTTCTGTTGGCTGTGACGGGGTCTGCCGTAAACATAATCCCTGCAGCCTGCGGGAAAACCATCTTCTGTATGACCACGGACAAATAGACCCTGCTGTGGTCGAATTCGTTTTGTATGCGGTAGATTACGGCACGGTCTGTAAACAGCGATGCCCAACACTTGCTTATATGCTGCAGGATAGCAGCTTTTCCTATAATGTTTAAATACGTATCCTGTTGCCCGGCAAAAGAGGCCAGGGGCAGATCCTCAGCCGTGGCGCTGGAACGCACGGCATAGGCATTTTTTTCACCAAGCTTTGAGAGATGGCAGGTGATCTCTTCATCTATGTCCTTTGGAATTGTTATCTCCTCGATGACCCTTCGAAGCTTTCCGCTGATTTCACCTATTCTTATCCTGTCTTCCACCTTAAGCTGAGATAATTGCTTCAGCAATGAGTTATACTCCCCGTTATGCCCAATTATACTTTTATATGCTTCAGTGGTAACACAAAAGCCTTCCGGTACCTGTATCCCATCAATCCTGAACAGTTCTCCCAGATTAGCACCTTTGCCCCCGACCACCATGAGCTTTGTTTTATCAATATCCTGAAAACCCAGTACATATGGATTCATACATATTCCCTCCCCCCTATTATTTTGCAATTCCTTTCTTGATTATTTTGATAACATCATTGAGCTTCTTTAAATACCTATCATCGTCCAGCCCGTTCCTGAAATACTCCTCTAAACCGAAAGTGAAAATCATATTTATAACAAGCTCGGAATCAGTTTCCGGCTTGATGAGGCCTCGCTCTTTATCACGCTCAATCATTTTCACATATTTTTCGATGGATGCTCTACGGATCTTTTTCATAAATTCGCTGTTATCCATCTCCATTTGCATACCTATCTCTACATATTGCGGTTTTACTCTACTCAGTTCAAGGGATTCCTTGGTTCTTTGCACAATGATTTCAAAAACGTCCGCATCCGGATTCAGGACTTCAGTATTTCCGAGAATCTTCTGCTTTTCCTTTGAAATTTCTTCTAACATATAAATATAGATGTCCTCTTTATCGTTAAAATATTGGTAGAAGCTTCCCCAAGGTATTCCCGCCGCCTTAACAATCTGGTTGAGTGATGCATCACTGAAACGTTGAGCTGAAAACTCCTGCATAGCGGCGTTAAGTATTCTCTTTTTTTTCTCATCATTTAAATTATAAAAAGTATCTTTTGGCACAATACCACCTCCTTTTAATAAGCGTAGCACAAAAAAACAGATATGAGAAGTATCTCATATGAGATACTTCTCATATCTTTATATTTTTAAAGGACGGTACTTGCTTTGGAAGCAAAAACCGTCCCTGCAGCTTGATCACTTAATTTGTTCCAATGTCCTTATCATTCTAAACAGGGTGTCATTTATCGGTGTAGGAACTCCATACTTTCTTCCCATTTCCCGCAATACACCGGAGAGCATCTCCACCTCTGTCTTCCTTCCGGCTTCAATATCCTGCAGCATGGAGGTCTTACCCCCGGCAGAAAGAGTGCCCAGAACCCTATGTACCTCTGCAATATCTCTTTCTCCAAGGCCGACTCCGGCTTTTTCCGAAACTGCAATTACTTCCCGCATTGCTGCCTCCAGAAGCTCACGGGCTTCATGTATATCACGAAATACCCCATAAGTCGCTCCAAGAACTGCCGAAGCCTGGTTGACACCTATATTTATCATGTATTTCCACCATATGGCCTTGATCATATCCTCAGGGATAAGATAGGGTATATCCGTTTCATCGAACAATGATTTAACACTTTCCACTCTTTCAGTATGAAGCTTATTCAGCCTTTCCCCGAAATACAGCTTCCCAAAGCTGGTATAGCGGATATCATTACCCGCTCTGACTGCATCAATTCCCACACAGGAGGAATACAGCAGCTTATCCATCCCAAAAGCCTCGCCCACTATTTCTTCATTATCGATACCATTCAAAAGAGACATTATAACGGTATCGGGGCCTACACTCTTTCTTATTGAATCAATAGCCTGGTTGAGGTTGTGATATTTGACCGCTATAAGGATCAGATCCGCATAGGTCACATCATTATCCGGTTCTACGAATTTAAAGTCGTAGGACTTCCCATTTACAGTCAACCTGTCAACTGAATACTTCTCAATCCGATGGCTGTCTGCAATAACAGTAAGATTGACAGAATCAGTATCGAAAAGCTTTGCAGCATAACTGCCGCCTATAGCTCCCAGGCCAATGACCGATACATTTTTGATATTCTTCATACTATCAGCTCCTTTACAAGGCACATCTGCCATACTGGAATTATACTACTTTTCAAGCCTTACTGCCATACACTTCGCAGATTACTTCAAGCTTCCGGCAGTAAACATGATATAGCTTGTCTATTTACAATTATTAGTATTTTATGATATAATTTGTTAAAATATTATAAATAATGGCAATCAAGAGGGTTGTTATGAAAAAGAAAAGGATTCTTGCAAGATACGGAGCCTCGTTGCTTATCATATTCTCCATGCTATGCAGTATAATAGCTGCTGAAGCTTACGCCTCACCCGATACCCAGGCTCCTGCGGCTCCTAAGAGGCTGACTGCTGCCGACGCATCCCATACAGCTATTTCTTTGAATTGGGCGGAAGCATATGACAACACAAAAGTAAAAGGTTATCAAGTATACAGGGACGGCAAGAAAATAATATCAACTTCAAAAACAACTTATACAAACACCGGTCTGATTCCCGGAACGACATATGCATATGCGGTAAGAGCCTATGATGCTGCCGGAAATGTATCGGAGAGCAGCAATGTTATAAGTGCTGCAACGATTGGCGACCTGCAAAATCCTTCCACCCCGGAAGGCCTGACCGCAGCCTCGGTGACCTTCACTTCCGCATCACTCACTTGGAAGCCTTCAACAGACAACGTAGGCATTAAAGGCTATGAAATATACTGCAATGATAAAAAAGTCGCATCAACATCGTCCACAAGCTATGAGTATAAAAAGCTTACACCGGGTACTGCCTACACCTTTTCCATAAAAGCATATGATAAAGCAGGCAATTACTCTTCACAGAGCAATCGCGTTTCCGTCAATACCGCGCCGGACAAAACGGCGCCATCTCCTCCGGATGGGCTTAAAGCCTCTTCTGTTTCGTTAACCGAAGTCAATCTCACATGGTCGCCCTCCTCCGATAATGTTAAAGTCAGAGGCTATGATATCATCCGTGACGGAATCAAAGTAGGCACATCAAGTAAAACAAGCTACTGCAGCAAGGGGCTGTTTCCCGGAAAAAGCTATACCTACACGGTGAGGGCCTCCGATATTTCAGGCAATCTATCCGGCAGCAGCAGCTCAATAAACGTTGCTACACTGAAAGATCAGCAGGCGCCAAAGGCTCCCTCCGGACTTAAGGTAACTGCCGTAAAAAATTCATCCGTATCTCTTACATGGACGGCATCCACCGATAATGGAAAGGTTGCTGGGTATCAGATCTACTGCAACGGTCTAGTAATCAGCACTGCAGCCGGAATCTCACGTATAGTGGCAAATCCCTTTGGTCCGGGCAGTGTAGAGTTCTATATAAGAGCCTATGATCAGGCAGGCAACCTGTCGGACGGAAGCAATACTGTAACGGCTGTCACACCTTCAGATTAATCTGAAAAGGGGTTGCTGCAAAATGGCAAATTTTGCGGCAGCCTCCTGTATTCCTATTTCACCCTTTTCTCTATTAAGCAAGCGACAATCTCAGCAAATTTTTCCAAATTGCCGTTAACTGCCATGTATCCTGCCGGATTTCCGACATATCCCAGGGGTGTTACTTTTCTTGATATTTCCCAGCCTTTTCTCCACTCTGTAAGATCGTCCCCTGATAGATTAGTAGGCTTAAGTGATTTTGCAAGCTCTGCATCAACAGCGCCCGGGAAATATTCATGCATCATGCTTGTCTCTTCAGCCCCGGCGTGAATATCTATATAACCGGAATCCCCTGCATTCTCCTCTATATCTTCCATCACAATTATGAAATCCTCCCTGCCGGTAAAGCCAAACCTCTTAACCTCGTCAACCGAAAGTATGCTGTATGCGTTAATTCCAATTTTCTCTCTTGAGCTTTCTATCGCCTCAAAAATAGCACTGTTGTGTTCCGGATCCCCATGATGATTTATGTTGAATACATCGGTTATTCCCCAGCGTTTTAAAGAAGAAAATATATCGCAAAGAAGATTTTTCATGGTATCCTTCCGTACAGAAAACGAACCGTAAAAGGAGCCTAATGCATTGTTTATCCCCCAGTAATATGGCGGGACTACAAGGGTTCTTATACCTTTTGCCTCCAGGCAGCGTCTTGTAAGCTTGCATTTTATGTAGCTTCCATAAGCATCAACACCAAGACCCATATGGGGTCCGTGGGCCTCAATAACTCCTGTCGGGAATAATGCTATTGCCCCCTCTTTAACGGCTTCTTCAATCTGAGGCCAAGCCATATCAACCATTGTTTCGTCAAAAATAGAATAACCCATATTAAACCTCCCTTTCATTTCAAACTGTATAAGCCGGGTATCCGGAACTTGTTTTCTAAAGAATCGACTCGCGATTACGGCTGGATTTTAAATGCCTTTGGTAGTTGCCAGCAGCATTCTCCGGTGAACTATTGGCATAGCAATAGAGGCATTGGTGATTGCAGGTATCATATTGTCCTATATCCTTGCTTACAATGCAGCCGCAGTACTCCCGCTGCCCTTTATCCTTTAATTTTTTAACTTTGTTCGAATGGTTATCCTCATAATCCAAAAAGCTCATTAATTCTTCATCCTGCGGGAATAGCTCAAGCAATAAATCATAATCAATACATTTATTCCTTTTTATATTATATCTGCTCAAATCGATACCCTCCGAGCAAGTTGCTATTTCCAAGCCCCAGCTTCTATTCATTGTACTCAATTCTTTAGCAACTGTCTCCATTGCTTCAGGCGTAAATTCTTTATAATTAATTTTCCGTCGCAGCAAGTTGTTTTGAACCTTTCTATAGATTGAGATATCAACGAAGCTAATTATCAGCTTATTTGTATAATCTGCAATCCGGCTCCCTATTTTATAAATCTTATCCAATAAAGCTTCGACATCGATTTGATCCGTCAGTATTAACGGATCAAATCTCCAGATCACTTTGTCTTTCCCTATTTTTTCGGAAAGCAGCTTAAAGGTGTCTATTCTATCCTCAAGCTTTCGTACTCTTGGCTCAAACCCTTCTTTTCCATAGTCATTCATTGTAAATAAGAAATAATAATTTATACCTTTTTTGTCAATATCGCTAAGACACGGGACTAATGGTCCGGCATCCTTGGTCCAAAATACAATTACACGTGCCTTCTCGAATGTAATATATTGCGGCTTCCTGTTAAATGGATTTATCCATTTGACATACCCTTCACCCAGTCTATTAATGAGCCATTCAGAATAGAATGCGGGTATATCAGTTGACCTGCTTGCAGATATAATAACCGGGGCAATCCCTGATACCCTGCCTTCTTCAGTATCAATGTCCACTATATCCCATTTTCTCGAACCCATTAAAAACACTCCTTGCAGATGCCATGCACCTGGTCTTAGAATTTATTCAAGTTTACTCAGCAAATACGTTCTTTTGTTCTGTACATGACACCTTTTGCTCAATCTCTACCCAAAATAATACACCTCCTGACATTATATTACCAGAAGGTGTACTGACTGTAAATATTTACCTTATTATGTGCGAATGTGCGGAGCCTGGCACCATTATAGTATTCATCGTCTCCTTCATATCTAATGACATTTTATTCAAAATACTGGCCATTGAAGCGACTTCCTCAACTGAAGCCGTCATCTCTTGAGATGATGCTGCTATTTGCTGCGCTGCTGCCGAATTATCTTTTGATATATCCGCCGCGCTTTCTACCTTTTCCACAATCTGTTTTTTATTCTCATTCAGTTGATTAATGGACTTATTGACCTCTTCAATTCGAGGAATTATTTTTCCCATATCGGCTATGATTTCTTTAAAGGTATCTATTGTACGGCTGACTGTCTCCCCTTGACTCTCCATGTTTATGATACCAATCTGAACTGTTTTTGTTACAGCGTTACTGTCATTGGTAACATTGCTCAGCAAATTATTGATTTTATTCGCTGATGCTTTGGACTGCTCCGCAAGCTTTCTTATTTCATCAGCCACTACGCCGAATCCCCGTCCTGCATCACCTGCCCGGGCTGCCTCAATTGCTGCATTTAAGGATAGTAAATTGGTCTGGTCTGAAACCTGATTTATCAATTCGGTGATCTCTCCGATTTCCTTTATGTTATCGTTAAGAAGCTTAACTTTGTCGCTGACCTCATGAAAGTAGGCATTGATATTCCCGGTTGAGCTGCTAAGCTCTTGAAGCCATTGGTTTCCATCCGTCATCATAACATCCGTATTCTTTGTACTGTTATGAATTTCTTCTACAGAAAAGATAACCCTCTCCAATTCCTTCCCAAACAGGTTGATGATTTGGTTTATGGTATCCAATTCCTCTGTTTGAGAGCCGGAGCCCTTCGCCACATCTTGAATGGATGCCGCCACCTCTTGGGATGCCTCCGCCATCTGATTGGATATGTCAGACAATGTGTTGGAATTGTCACTGATATTTTCCGAGTTTTCTTTAACAGCTACTATTATGTCCGAGATTTTATCAATTGTTTCGGACAGGGCTTTTTTCAACAATCCAAATTCACTTTTTTCGGTGGTGCCAATCTCCACGGTAAAGTCTCCCGAAGCTATTCTTTTGTAGATACTCATGACTTCCTTAAGAGAATTTCTTATGATAGTGACAATACTTAATGAAAATGTTAAAAGCAGTGACAGAGCAGCGATTATGACGATAAATAAATTGATTTTATTGCTTTGATAGATCTCTTGGCTTTGTACGTTTAAGTTTTTTGCAATTTCCTTATTATCCTCTATTATAAAGTTAACATTTTGCAGGAATGAATTTCCGATGTTTTCAAACGGTAATTTATCTTGAATAGAAAGCTCCTCTCCATTTTTAAGCTTATTCTTAATGCTTTCATAATGACTCATATATGCATTATAATTTTTCTTCAGTACGTCAAAAAATACCGTTGCCTGCTTGGCATTTTCCTCTGTTGCTGATTCGATATATTCTTGCAGAATGCCTCTTACCGCTTCATCACTGATTTTAACTGTTTTATCTATGCTGTCGAGATAACCCAGTTCAAGCATTTTCGTCGTTTCCAACCGGATTTTTGCAAAATAGAAGCTGATCTCACTGGCCTTTTGAACCCTGAGAACAACCTCATTGTACATCATAGATACATTGCCGTTTATAGTATTGACTGCTATATATCCCATGCTTCCAACTGCTGTTACAAAGAAAATACCCAATATTAGAACCGCCATAATACCGTGAGTTATTTTTATATTTCTAAAAAAACGTATCGCGAGATTTTTCTTTTTCTGGTGATCCCCCCTCTTCAGTTGAATCTCCCTTTTAATTGCCATAATACTACGGATTAGCTTTCCCTTTTTTAAAAATTTTTTCATAAGTCTCCCCCTCATGTGATTACATGACCCCCATCAATTTCCACCAGGGCACGTATATTAATAATACAACTATTATTGTAATGAAGGTTAATGCCACGCCCATTTTAATTGTATGCTTATTTTCATAATAGCCGTTACCGTATCCGATCATAATGGATACATGATGGAAGGGCAATATATAATGAAAGCAAATAGACGCTAGGGCCAGCATGACGACAAACTGGGACGACAGACTTCCGGCCGTGATGGCGACAAGAGTAGGAATAAGCACAGATACCGCTGTTACGAGGCTGCCCATTATCATATGAAGAATCATGACCAGTAAAATAATAAATGGTATATAAAGAATACTGGATGCTGCCGGAAAATATCCTGTGATAAACTCACTGATTCTATGTGCCACACCGCTTTCCGTAAGCACCTTTCCGATTGAAAACTCTGCTGTCAGGAATATCAAAAGACTGACATTGATAACTTTGAAATCCTTAAGGCTAATAATCCTGGCAATAAACATAGCAACAACACCAATAATAGCAACATTGGCTGCACTTATGCCATGCTTTGATTCTGTAAGCCAAAGCAAAATAATGACAGCAGTAATGGCCAATGCTTTCTTCTCACTGATTCCGAAGTGCAGTTTCTCTTTGGTATCGGTCCTTTCGAAAGTACTCTTGAGATCCTTCTTGAATATTAGGATAAACGCTGCTGCAATAACAATGGTTGCAACAATCGTAGGCAGTGTCATATACTTGACCCATTCCATGTAAGTCAGATTGATACCGCCGAATTTCATTGCAGCATAATTAATGATGACATCACCGTTTAAGAACATTAAAGAGGTCACTGTGGATGCAACAAAAACGCTAAAAATCAAAATCATCTTTTCTTCTTTGTCGACGCTAGTGTTCTTCAAAAAGTTGATATAAATTGAAGCAAGCAGAATAATCCTTGGAAAAGGCTGTGGAATGACGAAAATCAGCAGAACGCCTATGACAAAAGACATGATGGCCAATCTTATACTGTTATAGCAGTACCGCTGCAATATATAACCGGAAAACTTGTCAGCCACCTTTGAGTTGACAATACCCTGCGAGATCAAATATGATGCTATAACCAAAGTGAAGTTATCCGATAGCGGAAAAAAGAATACTTTTTCTATCGGTGTTCTTCCAAATAAAATAAACATAAAAATCAGAAAAACCGATGCCGCATCCTTATAAACGATTCCGGTCCCCCACCATATGATGGTCAAGAACAGGCTGCCTAAGACGATGCTTTGATTTAGCGACATGCCCATCGGTTTCAATAAAATAATTAATAATGGTACTACAAGCGAAAACAAGAGCTTTGGCATATTTTCTTTCTTTACGATTTGCGGCAATTTAGGCTCCTCCTTTTAACAAATGTGATTACAGGAGGCATAAAGATATGCCATCCTGTAAGATTGTAGAAATTACTATTTATGATATATAGCTTGCAAGGGCAATTGAAAGCAATTTGTTCTTTACCGTATCCGTCCTTGAAGTCATAATAATCGGTGCTGCTGCTCCCATGACCGCCGCCGCTACATCCATGTGTGCATAATAGGTAAGTGCTTTTGTCAAAACATTGCCCACCTGGAGATTAGGCGCGAGTATAATATCTGCTTGTCCAGCCACTTCACCCTTTATGCCTTTATGCTTTGCAGCTTCAGGTGATATGGCATTGTCCAGGGCAAAGGGCCCGTCTACTATTGCATTTTTAATTTGTTCTCTATCAGACATTTTGCTCAGGATCGCTGCATCTACCGTGTCGGCAATTTCCGGATTAACGACTTCAAGGGCAGAAAGCACTGCTACCTTCGGTTTGACATAACCCAACCTTAATGCCAATTCTACTGCATTTTCAATAATCTGCTTCTTTTCATCCAAGCTTGGCTGTATCGCCATTGCACAGTCTGTAAGCAATTGCAGGCCATCTCCGAATTCTTTGTCGAATATGGATATCTGGCTTATCAGCTTTCCCCTATTCAATCCTTTTTCCTTGTTAAGCACTGCCTTTAAGAATGTCCCTGTATGCAGCAGCCCTTTCATGATAGCTCCGGCTTCGCCTTTTAATACAAGCTCTACCGCTTTTTCAGCCGCCTTTTTATGATCCGGCTCGTGAATCAACGTAAAATCCATTTTCTTATGATTCTCAGCTGCTATTTTCTCAATTTGCGCCTTGTCTCCAATCAGGATAAACCCTCCCAACTGAAGCTCTACCGCCTTTTCGACCACTTCCAATACATCCAAATCCTCTGCTGCTGCTATTACAATTTTTTTCTTCACACTATTTCTTACCTGATCCATCAAGTAATTCAAATTCTTTACCATAACTGCACCCCTTAATATTGTTTTGCTGTTTCTTCACCCTTCAGATATCTTAATGCATTTTCTGCCAACGAGATCATTTCATTTTCACCTGGGCACAAATGAATCGGCGCAATGAAGCTTACCCTTTCCTTTATCCAATCCGTGAACAGTTTAGAGTGAGCCAAGCTGCCTGTGAGTACGATACAATCCACTTTTCCTTTAAGAACGGCGGCTGCAGCACTTATTTCCTTGGAAACCTGATACGCCATAGCTTCATATACCTCCAAAGCATAGCTGTCCTCGCTTTTGATCCGCTGTTCCACTTCTAATCCGCTGTTTGTTCCCAGATAAGACATTAGCCCGCCGCCGCCTTTTATTTTCTTAAACATTTCCTTTTCTGTGTGTTTTCCGGAATAGCACATCTTAATGATATCTCCAATAGGAAGAGATCCCGCTCTTTCGGATGAAAAGGGGCCGTCACCGTCCAAGGCATTGTTCACATCGATTATAAATCCCTTTTCGTGTGCCCCTACAGAAATTCCTCCGCCCAGATGCGCTATAACAAAATTCAAATCTGAATATTCCTGCTTCAGCTGTTTAGCTATTCTTCCGGCAGTTCGCTTCTGATTGAGTGCATGAAAGCTGCTCATTCTTTTAATTTCCTTTATTCCTGAGTATCTTGCCAGATTGCAGAGCTCATCTGTTACAGGGGGGTTTGCCGTTACGACGGGAATACCAATCTCTTTGCCCAGTTCATAAGCAATAAGGTTTCCTACATTGGTGGGATGAGATCCATATTTTTCGCTCTGCATATCTGAAATCATAGCTTCGTTAATGACATAGATACCCCCGGGAACAGGCTTGACATTGCCGCCGCGGCAAGCAATCACATTAAATGCAGACATTTCATAGCCTTCATGTTCCAGTGCCTTCAATATTTTATTTTTCCTGAATTCCTTCTGTTCCCATATATCTCCAAACTGGCTCAGCTCGTCCTGATTATGATTGATTGAAATCTTGTATAGCTCATTCAAATCTTCATATACAGCTATCTTTGTCGAGGTAGAACCCAAATTCATTACCAGCATTTTATATTTCATACATTAAATTCCTCCTGAGCAAAATATGTAGTGGATTTCAAGACGGCAAATCGGATTGCCTCTCATTTCGAATAAAGGAAACATTGTATGTTTTACAGTGTTTCCTCTATGGAATGTATCATTAACCGATATTTTCCAATTTTTTAATGTACTTTTCATAGGTTTTTGTAACATGCTCCTGTAATTCCTGACGCTGTTCCCCCGTTAAGCCCTTGTATCTTCCCTGGGGCTGTATATACTGTTCCACAGGCTTTAACTCCGCCGGCTTATAATTGATTGTTGTTTTCCCATTTTCATACTCATATAGAATCCAGCATCCAGTCTGAACAGCTGCCTTTGCCAATTCTATAGACTTCCCGGGATCATATCGCCATCCGGTAGGACAAGGCGTGTGTATATGCAGCAGGGAAGGGCCGTCTGTATCCTTTGCTTTTTTTACTTTTTTCCTCAGATCCGATAAATTATGGATTGAAGCAGTAGCTGCATAAGGAATATCATGGGCAATTGCTATTTGCACCAAATCTTTTCTTCCGGTCGGTTTCCCTGCCGGTGTAGTTGTTGTGCTTGCGAAGTATGGTGTCGAACTGCTGCCTTGTATTCCTGTATTCATATAGGCTTCGTTGTCATAGCAGACATACAGCACCTTGTCCCGTCTTTCCAATACGCCTGACAGAGCTTGAATGCCTATATCCACCGTTGCACCGTCACCTGCAAAGGCTAGTACGGTTGTGTCCTTATTTCCTTTCGCATTTAATGCTGCTCTAACCCCGGCTGCACATGCTGCAGTATTTTCCAGGTTACCTTGAAATCCTGGTATCTTGAGAGCGGTTTCATTTCCAAATCCGGAAAACAATGCGGAGCACCCGGGCGGTATGATGATAATTGTGTCTTCTCCCAATACGTCTAAAACATTTCTCATAATCAGCTCCAGCCCGCACCCGGCACAAGC
>LOES01000033.1 GCA_001515955.1 Clostridia bacterium BRH_c25
AAAAAGAAATGGATAGTAAAAGGAAGCCCTCATATTGATTATGCGGCAGACATTAACGTACTGCTTACGTATTATAAATTGAAGGATAACATAAGGGATGAAGGAGGCTTGCTTCCAAGGCTGGCAAAGCTGGCCTTCCAAAGAGGCTATAATAATGCTGCATCAGGGAATAAACATCTTGACGAAATTATTGCAGCTTCGATTACTGCCCAGGTATTATTGGAGGAGCAGAAATGCAGCTCGATGGATGAAGCGGCAGAGCCTTTTGCAAATATGTTGAGCCAACTGCTTGCAGCAGGCTACAGGGGCGATGACCAGTCTGTATCCAGGATACTTGGCTGGATAGGCTACAATCTTGGAAAATGGATTTATTTGATTGATGCTTTTGATGATATTGAAAAGGATATTAAAAGTGGAAGCTATAATCCTCTGCTTCAACAATACAAATATGACAATCAGGATGTCAAAGCCTTTAAGTCCGGCATTGAAGATGAGGTCAGGATAAATCTTCTTCAGGCACTGTCGCAGACAACGGGTTCAATAGAGCTGCTTAAGCTGAAAAATAAAGGGATAATTGACAACATTCTTTATGAAGGCCTATACGGCAAAACAGAGAAAGTATTGAGCTGCATTACCAGCGAAAAAAGGAGTTGCGAGAGAGATGAGAAATCCGTACGAAGTATTGGGAATTAGGGAAGGTACAGATGCAGAAGGAATAAGAAGGGCATACATGGAGCTGGTCAAGAAGTACCATCCGGATCAGTACCAGAATAATCCCCTGTCTGATCTGGCTGAAGAGAAGCTTAAAGAGATAAACGAGGCTTATGATTACCTTATGAAAAAAGCGGAGGCTCAGGGCGGAATCAGAAGCAGCAGGCAGCAGGAGGAGCGGGGATACAGGAACAATCAGGAGGATGCAGGCAGAAGCTACTATGATCAGGCAAGGGCATATGTAAATATGGGCAACGTGGCTGCTGCAGAAGAGATATTGAACAATATCAGCTTCCGGGGTGGGGAATGGTATTATCTTAAAGGCTTGATTTTCATGAGACGGGGCTGGTATAATGAGGCGGTTACAAGCCTGAAAACTGCTGTGGATATGGAGCCAGGCAACTATGAGTTCAGGGATGCCTTAAACAGGGTAGTGAATACCAACAGGCAGTATCAGTCCACTGTATACAACCGGAGAGGTTACAGCACCGGACCGGATCTTTGCTCCTTGTGCCAGTGCCTCATATGCACAGACTGCTGCTGTGAATGCATGGGCGGAGACTGCATCAGCTGCTGCTAAAATATTGCACCCTATGGGCGCAATAAGTCGCTAGTCTCTAGTCTCTGGTCGCTAGATTAGGGCAGGGCTTCGAAGGTTAGACTAAGCTACAGCGGAGTGCTATACCTATAAGGAATACCAGGAAATCTAGAGACTAGTGACTCGTGACTAGCGACTGAAATTCATGCCGTGAATAAGACACATTTTTATATGGTGGTGACGTATTATGAGCAGGAAAATAGCTTTTGCTGGGATATTTACCGGCGTGTCGGTGATGCTCTTATATATGAGTGCAGTAATGCCTACGGGGAAGCTGACGCTGTACTTTTTGGCTTCTTTGCCCGTAGCGCTTGCAATGATTGAGTTCGGAGCAGGGACAGGTATTTCCGTATATTTTGCCACATGCATTCTGTCTGTATTAATCGCAGGCAACATATACGGCATTGTACCTTTTGCATTGTTTTTCGGGCATTATCCCGTGTTCAAGTTTTATATAGAAAAGAGAAGGAAAGCTATGGTGGAGGTTCTGCTAAAGCTTGCTGTTTTAAATATATCCGCATTACTATGGTATTTGCTTTTCAAAAATATTTTTATTAAGGTGCTTCCTGTCCAATTCACAGATAATAGTTGGCTGCTGTTGATTTTTGCTGCAGCGCTGCAGGTGGTATTTTTTGCATATGATTATGTGTTTTCCAGACTGCTTTCTTATTACGAATCAAAATTGAGTATAATTAAGAGAGGATAATCAGCAGAAGGCAGGGATGATTGTATGATAGAGGAAAAAATCGAAGGCAGGTTCATTCGTGAGTGGAAGAGGGATGATAACAAGGCAAATATTGTAATTGTCCATGGGGTTGCAGAGCATTCGGGGAGGTATATACATGCAGCGGAGTATTTTCAAGAGAAAGGCTTCAATGTATATACGGGAGATCTGGTAGGACATGGACTGAGCGACGGTCCAAGGGTATTTATCAAAAGTGCTGATGATTATATTGATGATGTGAATTTATTCATAAGACGCGTGGAGAACAGCAAGCCTACCTTCATATTGGGGCACAGCATGGGAGGCTTTATTGCACTGTATTATGGGGTGAAATGCCACAACCCCAAGATAAAAGGGCTTATAGTATCTTCACCTTATCTGAAGGAACGGCTGGATATACCATACGGCAAGGTGCTATTCGGCAGGGCTGTAGCCAAGCTGTATCCGGGACTTGCGCTCAAGAGCGGAATAAAAAGCTATATGGTATGCAGGGATAAGGAAGTCTGCAGGAAATATGAAGAAGATAAATTGAATACCAGCATTGTTACGGTAGGGTGGTTTACTGCCATGGAGAAAGCAAGGAAGTACACTATTGAAAATGCACCGGGCTTTCACTATCCATGTCTTATGCTCCAGGCAGGAGGCGATATAATAGTTGACCCGAAGGTGAACAAAAGCTACTTTGAGAGTATTCCTTCAGAAGATAAGGAGTATGTGCTTTTTGAGGGCTTTTATCATGAAATACTTAATGACCCGGAAAAAGAAAAGGCATTAAGCAAAATATCTGAATGGATAGAGGCGAGGCTTTGAACCTGCTAAAATATGATAAATGCGGTGAGATATAATGAATATAAAATATACATTAGTTTTGACATTAATATCTGCTATATTGATATCTGCAATAATTTCCAATGATCCGGGAATGGATTTATTTGCCAACCGAAATGAAAGCACTGTTTTTAAAGTTGCCGGTGATAATAACTTTCCACCATATGAGTATGTTGATGAAAACAAAAATTATGTGGGCTTTAATGTTGACATAATGAGAGCTATTGCCCTCTCAACAGGTGTAGAAGTTTATTTTTATCCAATGACGTGGAATGAGGCCGGCGGAAAATTAGTAGATGGTGATGTGGATATTATCCAAGGTATGAAGTATACAAAGGAAAGGGACAGATACTATGATTTTTCAGCAGAATATCTGGAGAACTCCCAGTCCATCTTTGTGCAAGCAGATAATAAGAGTATAAGTGAATTCAAAGATCTTTCCGGTAAAAAAATAGCATTGCAGAGGGGCGATGTTGCAGCAGATACCTTAAATAGGCTAAAAGATACAATTATTATCTATACTGAAAATCAGGAGCAAGCCATTTATGCGCTATTGGAAGGAAACGCTGATGCTTATATAGGAAATACACTTACCGGGGGATATCTGATCAACAGAATAGGAGTAATGGACAAAATAAAAATTGTGGGTAAAACCCTGAATCCCACAAAATACTCCCTGGCAGTAAAAGAAGGTAATACTGAAACTCTTAAAATCATAAATAAAGGGCTTGCTGAAATAAAGAGAAACGGAACTTATGATAAAATCTACAGAAAATGGTTTGGAAGACCTATTAATTTTCCGAGCTGGTATTTAAGAAGGGTGATATTTCTGGCAGTAGGGTTGGTGCTTATTTTCATAATTGCTATTATAGTTTCATTTAGATGGACAAGGATATTAAAAAAAGAGGTAGGAAACCGGACTCGGGAGTTAAATGATGCAAATTTTGTGCTTCAAAACAGGAATAGGCAAATCAAGCTGGAAAGGGATTTTATAGAGCAGCTGCTTAATAATATTTTTAATGGAGTAGTTACTATTAATAATAAAGATATAATTACTTTTGCTAATAAACCGGCAATAAAAATATTAAATACTAAGATTAACAATCTTGTGAGCAATAATTACAATGAAACCTTAATAAAAGACATATTCTCCAGGGATAAACTGCCCCAATGCAGTGGAAACAAAGAAATATTCGTAAGCAACAGAAAAGTTTTCATCAGCTACAGGATACATTTACTTCATAACATAGATGATGAAGAAGAAGCTATCGTCATATTTAGTGATATAACCGAGGAAAGACTGATGCAGGAAAATATAAGGACCAAGGACAAGCTTCATTCTCTTGGCAATTTAGTTACCGGTATAGCACACGAAATCAGGAACCCCTTGACTTCAATAAAAGCTTATACCGAGCTTATTCCTAAAAAACATGAAGATCCAAAATTCAGGATTATGATTTCCAAGGATATACCTCAGGAAATAGATAGACTTAATAGCTTGATAAATGACTTACTTGAGTATTCAAGACCAAGGAAACCCTTTATGGAAAATATATGCCTGTTTGATGCACTAAATAGTGCTTTGCTTCTGCTAAAGAATAATATCCAGAAAGAGCATATTCAACTGGAAAACAACGTTGATAAAGAAATACATGTAAGCTTTGATAAAAACCATCTCCGCCAGATATTAATAAATATACTGATTAATGCTTTTGAGAGTATGAACAAAGAGGAAAAAATTATTAGCATTTGTTCGGACACTCAAGTAAACGATGTAGCTCTTTCAATAAAAGATAATGGTTGTGGAATAGATGAAAACAGTTTAAGCAAGGTTTACAATCCATTCTACACTACTAAATCTACAGGTACCGGTCTTGGCTTGTATGTAAGCTATCAATTGGCATCGGAAAACAATGCTGATTTAAGGATAGATTCAATAATAGGAGCGGGTACAACCTTTACAATAATATTTAAGAGAATGGAGGAGTATAAACATGGAGAAGCTTTTAATAGTTGATGATGAGTTGTCGATTCGTAATTCTCTAAGTTTTGCTCTTGAGGACGGATATGAAATATTTACTGCAGTGGATGAAAAATCAGCAGTAGATATAGTATCAGGTGTTGATATATCCGTAGTCCTTCTTGATCTTAGACTTGGCAGTGAGGATGGTATTTGTGTCCTGAAGAGCATTAAAGCAATACGTCCTGAGCTGGCGGTATTAATAATGACTGCTTATGGCTCTATAGAGTCGTCCGTGGAAGCAATCAAGGCAGGAGCATTTTATTATATTACAAAACCTATAAATATAGATGAATTAATGCTTTTGCTTGAAAAGGTCAAAGAATACATGGCACTAAACAATAAAATAAAATACTTAAGCAGTCAAATCAGTCAGAGTAGCTTCTTTTACAACATTGTCGGTACGTCAAAAAAGATTCAGGAGGTTTTTAACCTGATCGACAAGGTCAAGGATATTGACAGCAATGTGCTTATCAAAGGAGAAAGTGGTACTGGTAAAGAGCTTGTTGCAAGAGCTATACATTTTGAAGGAAAAAGAAAAAGCAAACCCTTTAATGTAATAAATTGCTCTGCCATGCCGGCTAATCTATTGGAAAGCGAATTGTTTGGGTTTAGAAAGGGCTCTTTTACAGGAGCTTTCGAAGATCGTAAGGGGATTATCGAATTATCCGATGGAGGGACGCTTTTTTTGGATGAAATCGGTGACATGGATATCAATCTACAGATAAAATTGCTGAGAGTACTGCAGAATAAAGAAGTTAGACCTGTAGGGGCTGCTAATGACATAAAGTCAGATGTTAGATTTATATCGGCAACAAATAAGGATTTGAAAGAAGAAATAAAGAACAATTTATTTAGAAAGGATTTATTCTATCGGTTAAATGTCATAAATATAAACTTGCCGTCACTGCGTAACAGAAGAGAGGATATTCCAAAGCTGGTAGGTCACTTTATAAAAAAGTATAATATGCTCCTTGATAAGAGTATTAAAGGAATTACATCAGAGGCTCTCGAAGCTCTTGAAAGATATAGGTTTGAAGGTAATGTAAGAGAACTGGAAAACATAATCGAGCGTGCAATTGCACTTGCTTGGGAGGACTTTATAGGTTTGAAGGATCTGCCTGAGGAACTTTTTTTCAGGGAGAATATGGTTAATCTCCCTAATGATCTTATAGAAATATATGTAGGAGATAGTATGAAAACAATAGAAAAAAAGGTAATACAGCAGACTCTCCGGGTATTTGACAACAACAGGAAAAGGACTGCTGAGATAATTGGTATCAGTGAAAGGGCCTTAAGATATAAAATTAAAGAATACAACCTGTAATAATAAGCCCTGCAATTTTTTCCGTATTGAAAAAATTGCAGGGCTTATTATTGGTCAGCTATTGTTTTTTATTAAGTTATATGTGCCTGAAATATAGTTATATAGCCGTTAACCATAGAATATTTCTGTAAAAAGAATATTGGCATTATACTTGCTTTTAATAATGTTAATAAAAGCAAGGAGGTATTATTTATGAAATTCGAAGTAGTAGAAGGTTTACTTACACTAAACATGGATATGGTAGCAACACTGGCATTATCATTAATTCTGTTGCTGCTCGGTTATCAAATAAGAAAAAAGGTATTTTTCTTTGAGAGATTCTGCATTCCGGCTCCAGTTATAGGCGGACTTCTTTTTTCAATTTTAGCATTTATATTTATTAAGTCGAATGCAATAGCTTTCAAGATGGATACCACATTCCAATCTCCCTTTATGATTGCCTTCTTCACTACGGTAGGACTGGGTGGAAGCTTTAAGCTCCTGAAAAAAGGCGGCATTCTATTGATCGTATACTGGGCACTTAGTGCAGTATTATCAATCAGCCAGAATATTATTGGGGTTACTCTGGCAAAAATTACAGGCATACATCCTATGCTGGGAGTTATGGCAGGAGCAGTATCAATGGTTGGAGGACATGGTGCCGCAGCATCCTTCGGGCAGACTGCTGAACAGATGGGAATATCGGGAGCAACAGCAGTTGCTGTCGCAGCCGCTACATTTGGTCTTATTTCAGGAGGACTGATTGGTGGCCCTATTGCAAGATTCTTGATTGAGAAGAATAATTTAAAACCGGCTTCAGGAAAATTTGAAGTTGAGACATTTGAAGAAGCAGCAGGTATAAATGTTGTTTCAAATATCAATACAAGGTCTGTGATGAACCATCTTGCATTGATTACTGTCTGCATGACTCTTGGAACAATAATAGGCGGCTGGTTTACGAAAACCACAGGCTTTGCACTGCCTGGCTATGTAAGTGCCATGTTTGTAGCAGTTATTTTCAGAAATATAAATGATAATGTAAAACTATTCAAATTCGAGTATCAGACTGTTGATATTATTGGAGATGTATCACTGGGCATATTCCTTTCAATGGCTCTTATGACGCTTAAGATATGGGAGTTATCCGGTCTTGCAGGACCATTGTTTATAATCGTTGTTACTCAAGTTTTATTTATTATACTCTTTACAGTTTTCATCTGCTTCCGATTATTCGGGAAAGATTTTGATGCGGCAATCATGTGCGCAGGTATGGCAGGTCACGGGCTTGGAGCTACACCAAATGCAATGGCTAATATGGGAGCAGTAACTGAAAAGTATGGTCCCGCGCCAAGAGCAATGATGATAGTTCCACTTGTTGGCGCTTTCCTTGTTGACCTTATTCACATCCCTAATATCATATGGTTCATAAACTTATTCAAATAATTGATACAGTTATTTTAATTGCAATTGAGAGCGCTCTTCAGTTTTCGTCAGGAATCAGAAAACCAAGGAGCGTTCTACAATATTATAGGAGGATAAAAAATGGCTAAAATAGTAGAGTGTGTACCAAATTTCAGTGAAGGAATAAATAAAGAAGTTATAGAAAGCATTATCGATGAGGTAAGAAGGATAGAAGGAGTAAAGCTTCTCGATTATTCCTCAGATTCTGATCATAATAGAACCGTAGTCACCTTCATTGGCAATCCTGAGGGAGTAAAAGCAGCAGCCTTCAATTTAGCAAAGAGAGCATCTGAGCTTATAGATATGACAATCCATAAAGGAGGACATCCAAGAATGGGTGCAACAGATGTCGTACCCTTCATACCTGTTGCTGACATTGGTATGGATGAATGCATAGAAATTGCAAGAGAAGTTGGAAAAAGAATAGGGGAAGAGCTTAACATACCTGTTTATTTTTATGAAAGTGCTGCAACAAATCTCAAGAGAACAAATTTGGCTGACGTTAGAAAAGGTCAGTATGAAGGGTTCTTTGAAAAAATTAAGGAAGAGACTTGGAAGCCTGACTTTGGACCTTGTGAAATGAATGCGAAATCGGGTGCAACTGCAGTGGGTGCCCGTGTACCTCTTGTGGCATACAATGTGAACCTTGGGACCGATGACATTAATATAGCTGATAAAATAGCTAAAGCTATAAGACACATAGGCGGAGGCTTAAGATTTGTTAAGGCTATGGGGGTAAAATTGGAGGAGAGACAGATTGTTCAAGTATCCATGAATCTTACTGATTATGAAAAGACAGCAGTATACAGAGCCCATGAAATGATAAAAATGGAAGCAAAAAGATACGGTGTATCTGTTGTAGGAAGCGAGATTGTTGGTCTGGTTCCTATGAAATCCTTGATTGATTGTGCAGAATACTATCTGCAGGTTGAGAACTTCAGTATGGATCAGATACTGGAGAAAAGGATAATGGAATAGGATAAGAACCGATATGAAAATAAAAGCGGGATGCCAGATTTGTTTGGTGAGTTTAACCATGGTATAATTTAATTAGATGTGTGATAATAGCATTTGCCATGCGTATCAGCGAATACTTATCAAGCTCTGATTCTGTCCAAAGCTTATATTGTGTGAGTCGATATACATGACTTGTGCGTATTAACTAGGAGGTGTACTATGGGAAAGCATGAAGAGACACAGGAAAAGGCGCTGAACTATTTCAACAGCGGCTACAACTGCTGCGAATCAGTCGTATTGGCCGTATGTGACCAGCTTGGTGTAGACAAGGAACTGCCTCTTAAGATCGCTACTCCTTTTGGAAGCGGAATGAGCAGGAACGGCAGCAACTGCGGAGCATTGAATGCAGCTTTCATCTGCATGGGAATGGTAAAGGGCAGGAAGACAAACGAGGATAGCCGTGATGATTCATATCTTCCGGCAGACAAGGTATTTGGCAAGTTCAAGGAAAAGTACGGAACAAGCTGCTGCTATGATATTACCGGCATAAACCTGAGAGACCCGGAGGAAGTAGCAAAAAAGAAGGACTGGATGCATAATGAGCTTTGCGGACCGCTGGTTAAGCAGGTAACCCAGTGGGTGATGGAAGAAATCAATAAGAAGTAGTATAGATGCGAGATGCGAGATACGAGGAAAGCCGGGGCATTGCTTATGGGTCAAGGTACGGGTAACACGGGACACACAGATGTTACACGGAATTCCTATGGAATACACGGTTAACTATTATATACTGTTTAGATACATTAGTAAATTTCGATACATATTACGTTATCGATAATTATTTATGTATCAGAATATTTTACCCACCGTGTGTTCCGTGGATTTCTGTGTTTTTCCGAAGGAAATCCGTGTTACCCGTTCCCCTACGTCCAAAGGACGCATTATCCTCCTGCCATTGGGGCTATTATGCTGACAATATCTCCGTCTTTCAGCCGGGTATTCAAGCCGGCTTTTTTGTAGTTAACCAGGTATAATTTAAGTATTCTCATGGGAAATGGGTATTTTAACTTTTTTAGAAGGTCTGATACCACTGCGCCTTCTTCCAGTTCCATGAACCCGTCTTCGTCTAGTACATCCGTGTCGCACAAGGGGCCCGGATAAACCTTTACCCTCATACTACATGCTCCCTCTGTTCAAGAGTGTATCCAGACCCAGTTCCTTTATGGTTTCGGCTTCAGGAATCCCTGTATCCGGATCCCAGCCAAACATGCTCCAGTGATTTTTCATCATCTGTTCAATAGGTACAACCTTTCCTGCATTGGCACCACTGGTGAGAGGCGGAATTCCAGCCATTCTGTCGTGCATTTTGAAGCTTATGGGGCTTATTCCCTCCCTTATATTAAACATTTGCCTTGCGGTCTGCATTCGTTTTCCTATTTCCATGTATTCATCCGGTGTTTTATTCCAGCCGGTTGCAGCATTGAGGTAATCAAACACCCTCCAGTGCTGGGCACCTGTAATCATGGCAAACAGACACCCCCCTATTCCGTCAACCAACTGCTTATAGCAGCTGTTAGCCACTGATTTAAGGGCAACTGTATCGGAGGGGATGAATTCCTCTTCCTTGGGGGTTTTGTTTTTCACCTTTGGAGCCCAGGTCACATACTGCCAGAGCTGTATGTAATTGTAGTAAACCCCGGCGCCGATGGTATGACGACCCGGAGTGGGATCGGCAGAAAAATGGATTCCCAGGATCGGGTCCAACCTGGCATCATGCATACCCGGCTCCTGTCCTCCGGCATGTATAGCATATTTCTCGGCGCCCCGGCCGATTTTGTCTGCTGCAAGCCTGACTCCGTCGGCCAGGATATCTCCTATTCCGTCCCTGTCGATCATTTTCCTGACAAGCTTTATGATTGCATCGGCATTTCCCCAGGTCAGCTCCAGTCCGTCCGTATCGTTCTTTGTCAGTATCCCATTTTCATAGCATTCTATAGCGAAGGCTGCGGTGTTCCCGGCGGAGATGCTGTCCATACCTGCACGGTTGAGCAGTTCATTTATATAGAATATTGCGTCCATGTCTTTATTTAGAAGAAGTGCTCCGAAGGCGTTCACAGTTTCATATTCCGGCTTGTGGGTGTGAGTAAACTCACCCTTTGTGATGTCGTCTATACCGCATATACCCCCGCAGCCAATGACACAAGAGTAGCAAAAATACTTTTTCTCTTCTCTTTTTAAAATATTATCAGGATTGACGTTTTTGTAATAAGGTCTATTATAATCAACTATTGAACCTCCCCAGTTCTTTACCGGGCAGTCACCGTTAGGCAGACCGAAGGTGTTGGTAAACCCGGTTCCCCATTTCTTGAGCATATAGACACTCATTATGCCGTCAGCTGATGAAAAAGTATTGCCTCCTGTCATTAACCGGCTTATAAGCGGCAGCATGCTGCCCTTTACTATACCCGGCAGCTTGACATTTTTAATTTTGGCAGAGTACTCTTTACTAAGCTTTTTTACTGCTTCAGGAGCATCACATTTAATTGGATTGGTTCCTGCCAATACTACTGCTTTAAGCTTCTTTGAACCCATCACTGCCCCTACCCCTGAGCGGGCAGCAATCCTGCCCTTGTCATTACATATACCGGATATTAGCGAAAGCTTTTCTGCTGATTGCCCTATTGCTGCAATAGCAGGTTTTTTCTTCTTGAAGTTCTCCTTTTCCAATATTTCCTCTGTCTGAATGGCGTCCTTGCCCCATATATGAGAAGCATCCCTAAGCTCGGCACCTGCATTATCAACATAAAGGTAAACAGGCTTATCAGAGATTCCTTTGAAAAATATTCCGTCAAAGCCGCACTGCTTAATAGCCGGTGAAAGTGTTCCGCCGCAATTTGCATCTCCCCAGCCTCCGGTAAGAGGGGATTTGCACACGGCCATCCACCTTCCCGTCATGACGCTTCCTGTTCCGGTCAAAAGGCCGCTTACAAAGCCCAGCATGTTATCGCCACCTAGAGGATCTGCTCCTGCAGGTATGTTATTGTAAAGCATATATGCACCCAGTCCGACTCCGGACAGCAGCTGCTCATATACGTGATCCTCTATGGAATGCTCTTTGATTTCTCCGGTGGTAAGATTTACTATGAGAACCTTCCCCATATAGCCCTTCATGATTCATTCCCCTTTCTATACTTGATTGTATTATGATTTTATAAGGAGCTTTTTAACGATTTCAGTACATTCGTTGTTATTCATTATTCTGGGTACAGGGTAACCGGGATTTCCTTCTTTAAGCACCCGCTGTACTATAATAGGAATGTCATTTTCTTCAAGCTCTCTAAAGCCGGCAGGTATATTCATGTTTGCGTTCATGGTCTTTATGCTGCTGATAAACTTTTCAGCTAAATGTTCTACAGGCTCAGTATCACTTCCAATACCGGCTGTCACGGCCAATTTGGCAAGCTTCACAGAAATACTTTTACCGTAGAAATCCAGAATATATGGAAGTACGACTGCATTTCCCAATCCATGGGGTATCCCGTACAATCCGCCCAAGGTATGGGCTATGGCATGGACATAACCAACATATGCCCTTGTAAATGCATTCCCTGCCTTGTAGGAGGCCAGAAGCATCTGGCCCCGGGCTTCGATGTCATTGCCTTCCTTGTACACCTTTTCCAGGTTTTCAAATATGATTTTCACTGCTTCTTCAGCATTTCTGTCGGTATATGCCGTTCCACTTCTCCCTATGTAGGCTTCAACGGCATGAGTCAATGCATCCATTCCCGTTGTTGATGTAATATGGGGTGGAAGGCCGATAGTCAGCTCGGGGTCAAGTACAGCAGCCAAGGGAATTAGTTTTATATCCATAATCACGAATTTTTCATGGGTTTCAGGATCGGTTACAACTGCTGCAAGGGTTGTCTCGGAGCCGGTGCCTGCTGTTGTAGGAACTGCAAATAATGGCGGCAGTGGTTTTCTGACCTTGAGCACACCTTTCATTTGTCTCACTGTCATGCTCCTGTTAGTCACTCTGGCTGCAGCTGCTTTTGCACAGTCTATGGGAGATCCGCCCCCAAAGGCGACAATTCCTCTGCAGTTACCACCTAAGTATAGCTTGCAGGCTGCTTCTATATTACCAACGGTAGGATTTGGCTGTACTTCATCGTATATGACGTAAGCAATTCCATTTTCCTCCATTGCCTCGAGCAGGCCGTCCAGTATACCCAGTTTCATTAATACCTTGTCGGTTACTATCAGAACATTATCTATTCCCCTGGACCTTATCAGTCTTGGCAGCTCACGTAAGGAGCCGGCCCCGGTAAGCAGCTCCGGTTCTCTGAACTTCAGTATATTTGCCAATAACCGCATAACGGCCTGGTTTGCCCTGAAGGCGGCTTTCCTTAATCCCCAGAACATAATAATCCCCCTTTATATTTACTTTTTTATTCATTATAATATATATAAAATGTTTACTATTTCATTATTGTACTGCTATATTAATAGTACAATGATGAAGGACATCTGCCAAGCTGTAAATATCCTTACAGGCAAATTATACCATATGCCGGGCAGAAAAAACTCATTTTGAAGAATGGAGGAGACGCACAATTGATATATGAAAAGAATACTATCTACATTACAGGGATTGCAAAAATCAGCAGTAATGACCCTATCTCCGACATGTATGATACATTCTTCATAGGTATTATTCTGGATAGGAATGACGGAAGAATAATTGATGTGACATGCAATATGGTCAAGGATGTTACTTCGGACTTTATAAAATCAATAATGATAGGTTATAACCTTATGAATGACGAGGAGAATATTATTGACGAAATCAGGGACAGGTTCCATGGAATTGCTCAGAAGGCAGTAATTGCAGCATTAAAGGATGCCCGCAACAGATATATGATGCTAAAATTATGATTGAAAAAGCTTGGGGAATTCTATATAATGAATTATAGCAAATTAATAGAATAATGTTTTGTTTGCCCGTATATGGACATTTATCCATGTATAACCGTAAGCAAGATCCAGTTAATATATTGTTACACTGGATTTTTTTGTTTTTTTGATATGATGCTATGGATATTGATTGCAGGAAATGCATTGAAAGGAGATGAAGATTATGAAGGATTTGTCTTATGCAAGTCCCGGATTGGTGAGGGAAATGATTAGAAAGGGAGAGTTCTCAGGACAGACTTCAGGAATTTGCAGGGGCTATGCCCAGGGAAATCTGGTTATACTGCCGAAAAGTCTGGCCTATGACTTTCTGCTGTTTACTCAGAGGAATACGAAGCCCTGTCCTGTTCTGGAGGTTGCCGATACAGGCAGCAGAGAGCTGAAGCTGACAGCCCCAGGCTCGGATATAGCAACGGATATTCCTAAATACAGGGTATATGAGAATGGAGAGCTTACAGGGGAATTCACAGATATCAGCTCACTATGGAGAGAGGATTTTGTTTCTTTTATTCTGGGGTGCAGCTTCACTTTTGAATCTGCCTTGATTGATGAAGGGGTCGAAGTAAGACATATACAAGCAGGCTGCAACGTCCCTATGTATATAACCAATATGGAATGCAGTCCGGCAGGAATATTTTCAGGTCCAACTGTAGTGAGCATGAGGCCTGTTCCTTTGGATAAGGTTGTTAAGGCGGTGCAGATAACCTCAAGATATCCAAGGGTTCACGGGGCGCC
>LOES01000034.1 GCA_001515955.1 Clostridia bacterium BRH_c25
ATGTAACAAAATAACAATATTGTTACATCATATTACTAAGTTAAGGTAGTTTTATAGAATAATAGGTGAGAATGTGTTATAGCTAGAAGATTAATGACTCAAAATGGATCAACTTCTTCCAGACTTAGCATTATTTATAGGGAGAAATTATGGATAAAAAAGAGCTTATCAGAGAAGCTGCAATAAAAGTTATGTCCAAGGAAGGCTTTTACAGCACCAAAATGCAAATCATTGCAAATGAGGCAGGCGTTGCTATTGGCACTATTTATCTATATTTTAAAAACAAAGAGGATATTTTGGACTACATCTTTATGATTGAATATAAAAAAAGGCTGAATTTTCTAGATCACCTTAAAGAAAGTAATATGAGTTATGTAAAAAAAATAGAAAGCTTTCTATTTTTTCATGTTAATGAATTAAAGGGTAGTCCTGACATTGCTAAGATATTAATCCAAGAGTCAGTTTGCCCCTTATTACATAAACTTGAGTGGATTAATAAGACATTTAATGGTATACCTGATGCATTCAAATGGATGTTGGAGAATGCTAAGTTAAATGGGGAGGTAAGAGATATTGATACCGATATAATTGGCACATCAATTTTTTTATCTTCCAGAGCTCTGGCGTACAAACTGCAGGTGGAAGGAAGAGAGAATGAGTATGATTATGCGATGGACCAATTTGTTTCATTTATTTTTAACGGCATTAAAAAATAAATTTTTTATTTACTGTAATGAATGAGACCTCATTCACCTAATGCTGGGTATTGTGGAAATATATGAAATAAAATATGGGGATGATGATTTGATTTTGAAGATAAGATTTTATTAAAGGTGATGATGAATACTTATGAAAAGAGTTTTAATAGCTGATGATGCTGCATTTATGAGGATGGCAATAAAAACAATACTGGATAAGAATGGATTTGAAGTGGTAGGAGAGGCGGAAAATGGACGTATAGCTGTCAGGAAATTTGAAGAGCTGAAACCCGATATTGTAACAATGGATATAACAATGCCTGAAATGACAGGCCTTGAAGCACTTAAGTCAATAAAAAAAATTGATCCCGGGGCGAAAGTTATTATGATTTCTGCCATGGGGCAGGAGGTCATGGTAATGGAGGCAATAACACTTGGGGCAAAATCTTTTATTGTAAAGCCATTTAAAGAAGGCCATGTGATTAAAACTCTTAACAAAGTGTTATTAGATATATGAACAAAACGTAAAAGGAGTGCTAAGATGTCATCATATTACTCAAATGAACCAATGCTGGATATGTTTATTTTTGAAACCTCTCAGCTTATCGAGCAGCTTGAAACATCAATATTGTCAAGTGAAAAATCCAGTTGTTATACACAATCTGCAATTAACGAAATTTTCAGGATAATGCATACTATTAAAGGCTCTTCTGCCATGATGATGTTTGAGAATATATCATGCCTGGCTCATGCTATAGAAGACCTTTTCTATTTTCTGCGTGAAGAAAAGCCTCAAAAAGTTGATTGTGCAGTGATTTCTGATCTGGTTCTTGAAAGTATTGATTTTATAAAGATTGAGATAGAGAAGGTTAAGAACGGTGATACTGTTGATGGGAAAGCCATTTCTCTAATAGACAACATTGAAGTTTTTTTATCCAGTTTGAAACAGAATAATGCATCATCTGCATCTGCAGATACAAAGGAAAATAATGATGTAAGAAAGCAGCAGTATTATATAAGCCCGGATAGAGCTAATAGTTCTGTAGCGAAGAATACTTTCAAAGCGGTCATCTTTTTTGAGGAAGGCTGTGAAATGGAGAACATCCGGGCATATGCAATTATTCATCACCTCAAGGAACTCGCTGATGAAGTGTTTTATACCCCGGAGGATATAATTGATAATGATAATAGTGCGCAAGTCATACGTAAAGAAGGATTCAGTATATATCTAAAGACAGATTGTCCTTACGAAAAGCTCCATGATTTTTTTATGCAGACAGTATTTCTGAAAAAGCTTGAGTTAACTCAAATGGATAACGATGACGAGCTGAAGCAGATATGCGGGGAGAAACGTGAGGATTCTAACCAGAATTCAGAAGAGCAAGTGTTGCATAATGGGGACAAAGAAGGTAAAAGCACGTTTAATAATGAAATAAAAGCTGCTTCTGCACAGCAAAGTATTATCAACGTAAGTGTTACAAAACTGGACAAGCTGATGGACCTGGTTGGAGAGATGGTAATTGCAGAAGCGATGGTAGTACAGAACCCTGACCTGAAAGGGCTTCAACTCGATAACTTTCAAAAGGCCGCACGGCAATTAAACAAAATTACCAGTGAGATGCAGGATATGGTAATGTCCATCCGAATGGTTCCCCTTTCAGCCTCCTTCCACAAGATGCACAGGATAGTCCGGGACATGTGCAGGAAGCTTGGAAAGGAAGCAAAACTTGAAATCATCGGAGAAGAGACCGAAGTTGATAAAAACATAATTGAACATATTTCCGATCCCTTGATGCATCTTGTAAGGAATGCCCTTGACCATGGAATTGAATCAACTGAAGACAGACAGGCAGCAGGTAAGCCACAAACTGCAACTATTACACTGGAAGCAAAAAATGCGGGTAGTGACGTACTTATTATTGTAAAGGATGATGGGAAGGGGTTAAATAAAGAAAAGATACTTGAGAAAGCAAGAAAAAATGAATTGATGCAAAAAGCTGAAAGTGATATGACTGATAAAGAAATATATAATCTCATATTCCTTCCGGGCTTCTCAACCAAAGATAATGTTACAGAGTTTTCCGGACGCGGTGTCGGGATGGATGTAGTCACAAAGAATATTGAAGCGGTTGGCGGTTCGATTTCTGTAGACAGTACACCCGGCAATGAAACTGCAATCACATTGAAAATCCCACTTACACTGGCAATAATAGATGGAATGAATATAAAGGTGGGCAACTCCCGGTACACCATACCTACTATATCTATTCAAGAATCATTTAGACCAAAAGAAAATGACATCGTTTCTGATCCTGATGGTAATGAAATGATTATGGTCCGTGGGCAGTGCTATCCTGTAATTCGTTTGCATGAACATTTTGGGGTGAAGACTGAAATAGAGGAATTTATAAATGGAATCCTCATAATGGTGGAATCAGAAGAAAAAGCATTTTGCATATTTGCTGATGAGCTGCTAGGGCAACAACAGGTAGTTGTTAAGACACTTCCCAACTATATAAAGAATTATAAAAACATTAATGGATTGTCTGGGTGTACCTTATTAGGAGATGGTAGTATAAGCCTGATACTTGACATTGGAGAACTTGTTTAGTACAGATAGTTACTACAGATTTAAATATGAATCAGGGATGTCATATAAATGTATAAAGAAATAAAACTTTTGATAAGAGGCCTGTCTAAAGTTTTAGAGACAAATGATAAAGAGACAGTTCTAAAAACCAGCGAGGAGGTGGATACATTTATTTATAGTTGCTTCCCGATAAAAATTAACTAACACTATTAAAAAAGAGTCGCAAGGAAGAAAGGAGATGTGAATATGGCTGATATTACGGCTCAGGAGATGTTTGAACAAGAGGAAGACACCCAAAAGGGTAGGTTTTTAACCTTCTCTATAGGCAAAGAAACCTATGGTATAGAAATTAGGTATGTTACTGAAATCATAGGAATTCAAGCTATAACAGAAATACCTGAGTTGCCAGAGTATATTAAAGGCATAATCAATTTAAGGGGTAAGATAATACCAGTAATGGACGTCAGGCTTCGTTTTAAGAAAGAACCAAGGACGTATAACGATAGGACCTGTGTGATTGTAGTGGATATTAAGGATATATCTGTGGGACTTATTGTCGACAATGTTTCTGAGGTGCTTTCAATTCCAGAGCAGGATATTGTAGAACCGCCACAAATTAACAAAGGTTTTAATAACAGGTACATAAAAGGAATTGGGAAAGTTGGAACTGATGTAAAGATGATACTTGACTGTGAAAAGATGTTAAACGAAGAGGAAATTGATCAGTTAAATCAGTCTGTGAAGTAAGGACTTAATTTTTAATTTATTACAGTAACAAACTAATTTACCAAACGGAGGTAGGCTTTTATGATGAAAAATGGTTTTAACCTAGGATTGCGAGGGAAATTAGCTATCATAATAATTGCAGCAGTAGTTATTGGCGTTGGGACGGTTGGAGCTATATCAATATTTTCTATGCGATCAGAGATGGAAAAGCAGATAAAGGATAGCCAGATGCTATTGGCAAAAAGTTTTAGTGCCAATGTTCAACAATTTTTTGATGATGCAAAAGGCATGGTAAGGACGGCATCAAAGCTTCCTGCAGTAAGAGATGTGTCATCAATACCGCAAATCAGAGAGGACATCAAAGGTGTCCCTCAAAATGTTGATGTATCCAAAAGGGATGTTATGAATTACATAATAAAGAATTATGGAGATTTTCGCTATATGGAACAAGTTACTTCTGATGTAGGTAACAATATCGTGCTTGAGCCTTATGAGTACCAACTGGATTTGACACAACTAGATTTTGGTCATCGTGACTGGTTTAAAGGTGCAATGAGTAAGATGGACGCCCATGTTTCTGAGGTCTATATTAGTTCATCGTTACAAGCACCGGTAATTGCAGTATCCCATCCAGTTGTTGGTGATAACGGCAAGCCCTCTGCCGTTCTAATGGGAGCACTAACCCTTGACCGGCTTAATGAGTTGAGTCAGCAGTTGACTTTTGGAGAAACTGGGCATGCCTACCTGGTTGACCAACTGGGAACACTGGCGGCTCATCCAGATCCTGAGTTAACAAAAACTATCAGAAGTGTCTTGGATGTTCCAATGGTAGAAAAAGCCAGGTCTGGTGAAACAGGAGTTGGTTTGTTCTTTGACACCCTGGAACAAAAGGAAGTGTTGGCATCATACATGCCCATAGGTGATACGGGCTGGAGTATGGTTGTTGTACAAGATCCCGATGAAGCATTTGCTCCGGTGAGAGCTACAATGATAATGGTTATAGTAATAGCTTGTATATTGCTGTTGGTTGCAATTTTGATTGCATTGTGGATAGCAGCTACCATTAGCCGACCTATAAACAAGCTGGCTGTTGAAGTAGGAAAAGTGGCACAAGGTGATTTGACAGCAACCATTGATATTAGGTCAAAAGATGAAATTGGAGTTTTAGCTGAAGGTTTTAATACTATGGTAAGCAATACCAATGAGGTTTTGAACAATATTAACAATGCCGCAGAGCAGGTGGCCTCAGGTTCTAAACAGGTATCTGACTCCAGCATGGCTCTTTCGCAGGGGGCTACCGAGCAAGCCAGCTCAATAGAGCAATTGACGGCTTCCCTCGAAGAAATATCCTCACAAACTAAGCTCAATGCCCAGAACGCAAACCAGGCTAATGATCTGGCCGAGACTGCCAAAAACAATGCTGTACAGGGCAATGAACAAATGGCGGGCATGCTGAAAGCTATGGAGGAAATCAATGATTCGTCTGCAAATATATCCAAGATTATCAAAGTGATTGACGAAATCGCATTCCAGACCAATATACTGGCTCTGAACGCAGCAGTTGAGGCTGCAAGAGCCGGACAGCACGGTAAGGGATTTGCTGTGGTAGCAGAGGAAGTAAGAAATCTTGCAGCAAGATCCGCTAATGCGGCCAAGGAAACCACCGACCTGATTGAGGGTTCAATTAAAAAGACTGAAAACGGTACAAAGATAGCCAGTGAAACTGCAAATGCTCTTAATAAGATAGTAGAGGATGTTGCTAAAGCAGCTTCTCTGGTCAGTGATATCGCTGTTGCATCCAATGAGCAGGCTACAGGTGTTGCACAAATTAATCAGGGAATTACGCAGGTGTCAGAAGTTGTACAGACTAACTCTGCTACATCTGAAGAAAGCGCTGCTGCAAGTGAAGAGTTATCGAGCCAGGCAGAGCTTTTAAGACAATCTGTCAGCAGATTTAAGCTTAAAAAAGTGAATCAGTCATACAGTAAATACGAGGAGCTTAGTCCTGAAGTTTTAAAGATGCTTGAAGATATGTCTGAAAGAAAAAAGACAAACAAAGACCATAAGGAAGAATCCCAAGATGAAACTGTTGCTTTGAAATTAAGCAAAGAACATAAGGAAAACGCTCGGGGTGAGGCTGCTGAATCAAAGCACAAAATAGAGTTAAGTGATAAGGAGTTTGGCAAATACTAAGAACTTTGAGTACGGAGTGGGCTTTTTGGCTCACTCCGTATATAAATTAAATGATAAGGTGGAAAGAGGTTAATGCAAGAGTATGACGACTACTATAAAATTCTTCAGGTTCACTACCTTGCAGAACCTGAAATAATAGAAAGTGCTTATAGAGGATTAGCCAAAAAGTACCATCCTGATGTCTGTAATATTGAAGATTCAGAAGAGCGCATGAAGATGATCAACCAGGCGTATGAGGTGTTAAGTGATCCTGAAAGAAGGCGGCAGTATAACCTGGAGTGGAAAAATAAACATAATAAGTCTTGCGAAGGTGACTGTAACCAAAAGAATACCCATGGGAGAAATGTAAAATCATTTACTGCAGCTAAATATGTACTGGACGAGTATTTCAGGGGCATAATGAATAATTATTTTGATGGTTCATATGAATTGATATCGGAAGCAGACAAGCGAAGTATTACCAGAGATGATTTTATAAGCTGGCAGAGTGCTGTGTCAAAGGTCTTTCACATAAAGGAATACAGCCTGAGGATTTGTGCATTAAGCAAAGGTAAAAAGCTTGACGGACATATTTTCAGTGATGCCGTGGAGTTTAATGTAAGCGTTTTTGAATATAACACTGTCATGGATATGGTTGAAAAAGATAATTTCACAAAAATAGTTGTACTGGAAAACAGGAAGTGGCGAGTTTACCTCGGGTACGAAAATTTACAACCGCTGATTAATAAGTATAAGTCACTGACCGGCTTGCTTGCTGCAAAAACAGTAATAAGGGAATTAGTTGAAACATACAACAGGATTGACAATCTGTCAGGACTTTTGAATCAGAGAGGAATTATTGAGAGGATAGAAAACGAGATACAAAGGTACGACAGATATGGCAATATATTTTCGCTAATTATGTGTGATGCTGATATTGCAAAGAGAGTCAATGAAAGCATGAAACAGGATGTAAAAGAGTATGTCGTCAAATTTACCGGCAAAATGCTCGTTAATAGTTTAAGAAAGCTTGATGTAGTAGGAAGGTGGGGAGAAAAATCTTTTTTGATTTTACTGCCTGAGACAGAATATTTATCTGCTGTTGAAGTAACAAAAAAAATAGATGCAATTTTTAGAAATAAAAAGATGCTATACGAAGGCAGTGCTTGGAGGATAACAGTAGAATTTAAAGCAGTAGAATATGAGTCTTCTTTAGAAGAGGTATTAGACAGGATTTATAGTTTTATTAATATATGAAAAATAAGCAGTGGGTGAAGCAAATGCACACAATTACAAATGCAGAATTTAAAAAGCTGGCAGACTACATAAAAGAAAATTATGGCATCAATTTAAAAGAAGAAAAGATTTCTCTTGTAACAGGCAGGTTGCATGGAATCCTTGCACAAAATAACTTAAATAGCTTTTCCGAATATTATGACTATGTTGTTTCAGATAAAACTGGTAATGCTGCGGCTGCCCTGATCAACAAAATTACTACAAACCACACTTTTTTTATGAGGGAAGCCGACCATTTTTATTTTTTTAAAGAAAGAGTTCTTCCCTGGCTGAAAAGCACTGTGAAAGACAAAGACATGCGAATATGGAGCGCAGGGTGTTCCACCGGTGAAGAGCCGTATACTCTGGCCATGATTATAGATGAATTTTTGGGAAAGGAAAAAATGTGGTGGGACGCCAAAGTTTTGGCAACCGACATTTCAAGTAAAGTACTCAGCGAAGCGGCAAAAGGTATATACAGCAGCGATAAGATTTCTACGCTTCCTTCATATTGGAAGCTCAACTACTTCAAAAAGATGGAAAGTGGGGAATACAATCTGGTTGACAGGATAAGGAATGAGGTTATATACAGGAAGTTAAACCTTATGGATAAGGTGTTCCCGTTCAAGAGGAAATTTCATGTGATGTTCTGCCGTAACGTGATGATTTATTTTGATAATGAGACTAAACGGGAACTGGTCAATAAGTTTTATGAATTGACAGAATATGGGGGGTATTTATTTATTGGACATTCTGAATCCCTGATACGTGAAGAAACAAAATACAAATATATTATGCCTGCTGTCTACAGAAAGGAATAGGTGCAATGAATATCAGAAAAAAAATCAGGGTTCTGATTGTTGATGATTCTATTGTATTCAGGGAGGTATTGCATAGGGGCATATCTTCCGACCCGAATATAGAAGTTGTAGCTGTAGCAGGTGATCCCTTTGATGCAAGGGACAAAATTGTCGAATTTGAGCCTGATGTAATGACCTGTGATGTAGAGATGCCTAAAATGAACGGAATCGAGTTCATTCAAAGGCTGATACCCCAGTACCCGCTGCCTGTAGTTGTGGTAAGTACAGTAAGTGAGTCGGTTTTTGACGCCTTAAATGCAGGAGCGGTTGAATTCGCAACCAAACCAAATGTGCGGTCGGTTAAAAGTGTAGAGGCTTTTATTAACGAGTTGATAATAAAAATCAAGATAGCTTCGACTGCAAAGGTTTCACACTTGAAAGCCGTCAGCTCTTCCCGGAATGTTATATCCGGGACTAAATCCAGTACAAACATCAGTATTATTGCAATAGGGGCTTCAACAGGAGGTACTGAAGCTATTTTTAACATATTGAAATCCCTGCCTGAAAGTGCACCGGGAATTGTTATTGTGCAGCATATACCTCCGGTATTCTCCCGAATGTTTGCCGAGAGGCTTGATAATTCAACCCTATTGCAGGTAAAGGAAGCCCGGACAGGTGATTATGTTGAAAAAGGGAGGGTATTGATAGCACCCGGTGATGAACATATGAGGATTAGAAAAGCTGGCAATAGGTATAAGGCAGAGTGTTTTAAGGCCGACAGGGTGAATGGGCACTGCCCTTCGGTTGATGTGCTTTTTGAGTCAGTTTCGAAGGAAGCTGGAAATCGTTCAATCGGTATAATCCTTACAGGCATGGGCTATGATGGAGCCAAGGGCCTCCTTTCCATGAAAAGGAAAGGCGCAAGGACTATCGGACAGGATGAAAAATCCTCAGTGGTGTATGGGATGCCAAAAGTGGCGTATAACATCGGGGCTGTGGAAAGACAGGCTGCATTAGATGATATACCCAGGATGATATTTTCGATGATAAGGGGACAAAATGGATAGAATTGTTGGTATTGGTGAGTTTGCCGTCTCCGATAAAAAAGATGATGTAATTAAGACTTTTGCCCTTTCAACCTGTGTGGCAGTCGCTGTGTACAGCCCATTGAGAAATGTAGCGGGAATGGTTCATGTAGCTCTCCCTTCTCCTGCATCTGCAAGGGATGATGACCAAATGCGTCCATGCTACTACGCTTCCACAGGAGTTCCGTATCTTATAAATAAAATGTGTTCAGAGTTCGGATGTTTGAAAGGAGAACTTATGGTAGAGCTGTTCGGGGGAGCGATGTCAGTCAGAAACAATGACATTTTTAAAATAGGAACTAAGAATATTAACACTGTTAAAGAGATATTAAACGTCTTAAATATAAAATACAGAGCGATCGAAATCGGCGGTATATGCAGCAGAACTCTGGCAATGGATGTTGCAACAGGGAAAATAAATGTAATTATGCAGCCGATAACAATATAGATACATGGGGTGCAGTAAATGAGAGAAGATCTTCAGAAGCTTCATGCAACTGAAATGGAAAATGGTACTCAAAGAAAAATGCAGCAATTGGAGGACAGATACAAAAGGGAAATAGAGCATCTTACCAGTACACTTGCCAGCATTGGTGATGGTGTCATAACTACGGACACAAAAGGATATGTAGTTTTTATGAACCAGACGGCAGAGGAGCTTACCGGATGGAAGAAGGATGAAGGTAAAGGAAGACATATTGATGAAATCTTTAAAATTATTGATAAGGAAACAAACAAGGTTATGGAAAGTCCGTTTTCGAGAGCCATGAAAAAAGGGTGCAAGAGCGGGCTGAAAAAGTCAACAGCACTAGTTTCAAGAGAAGGGAATGAATACTACATCTCTGCCAGCAGTTCTCCTATAAAGGGCAACAATTCAAAGATAACAGGATTAATCACTGTATTCAGGGATATTACTAGAATCAAAAAAATAGAGAGCAACCTTGAAAATGAACAAAGAAATTTGAAAGCTATCTTTGATGTTGCACCAATAAGTATGTTTATTGTTGATAAAACTATTACTGTAAAAAAAGTAAATGGGTCATTTTTACATAAATTTAAATTAAACAGTACAGAAGTAATAAACTGCGGTCTGGGAAGAGTATTTGACTGCCGGGATAGTCGGAATAATGGAAAAGGATGCGGACATGGTGATGAATGCCATAAATGCAAGCTGAGAAAAGCTTTGGAAGAGGCAATACATTTTTCCAGGCCAATAAAAGATCTGGAGTTAGAGAAAGTTTTGTATGTCGACAACCGGGATAAAATACGGGTTTTAAGAATAAATGCAATGCCGTTATTGTTGGATGAAATAAAGCATGCTGTTGTTGTAATAGATGATGTCAGCGAATACAGGAAGGCAGAAGAGGGTTTAAGAAGATATCAGCTTCTTTCACAAAATGCAAATGATATCATTATTTTTGCGGACTTTAACGGATATGTAATAGAGGCAAACGATGCAGCCGTCAAGGCATATGGATACGAAAAGGAAGAGCTTCTGGGCAGGTCAATTTTTTATCTGGTAAGCCCTGACCCGAGACTGCCTGTGGGAGCCGGACCACATCAGGCAGACACAATGGGAATATATTATGAGGCTACAGCTTACCGCAAGGATGGCAGTATTTTTGCAGCAGAGGTAAGTATGCAGGGGACTGAGATAGGCGGCAGCAAGGTCCTTATGGCTATAGTGCGTGATGTAACTGAGAGAAAGCGTATCAACGAAGAGCTGAAACATGCAAAGGAGGCTGCCGAGGCTGCCAACCATGCCAAAAGTGAATTTTTAGCCAATATGAGCCATGAAATACGGACGCCGTTGAACGGTATGATTGGGATGATTGATTTAACATTATTGAACGGTTTAACTGAAGAACAGAAAGATAATCTGTATACTGCAAAGGAATGTGCCGGCACACTCCTCAATCTGATAAACGACATTCTGGATTTTTCCAAGATTGAGGCGGGGAAGCTAACTATGGAGCATATAGATTTCGACATCAGTGATATGCTTGAGCAAACAGTCAAGCCTCATATCATAAAGGCCCAGGAGAAGGAGCTGCAGCTCAAGTATCAAGTTGATGACAGGATACCGCAAATAGTAAATGGAGATCCGTACAGGCTTAAGCAAGTTATTAGTAACCTCATGGGAAATGCGGTCAAATTCACTGATTCGGGAGAGGTCAGACTATTAGTAAAATTAGTATCAAAAAGTGATGAGTATGTAGAATTGGAGTTTCAAGTATCGGATACGGGTATTGGGATGGCACCTGAGGATACGGAGAAATTGTTTAATTCCTTCAGTCAGGTTGACAGCTCTCATACGCGAAAATACGGGGGGACAGGCCTTGGTCTTGCAATATCCAGGCAGCTGGTAGAAATGATGGGTGGGTCAATCCGGGTAGAAAGTATAAAAGGAAAGGGAAGCAGCTTTTATTTCACAGTAAAGCTAAGAAGCGGTAAAAGTGAAGCTGATACATACAAGCCTAAGGTGCATCTTGAAAAAACCCAACACCCCCTCCGTATTCTACTGGTAGAAGATGACAGGATAAATCAGGCGGTAATCACTCGCATGATTAAGGAAATTGGACATGAGGTTCTAACTGCAAATAACGGGATAGAAGCATTGCAGATACTAAAAACTGAGAAGGTCGATATTGTTTTGATGGATATACAGATGCCAGAGATGGATGGGATTGAAACCACCAGGATAATCCGAAGAAGAGAAAGAACAATGGGAGGTCATATACCGATAATAGCCCTTACGGCATATGCGCTTCAAGGAGACAGGGAGAAGTTCCTTTCAGTTGGAATGGACGGATATATTGCAAAGCCTGTGCAAATCAATAATTTTATCAACGCCCTGGAAGTTATAAATGATGGATTGTCGGATTATAAGGTCATTTCCAAGTCTTTTTTAAGTGAAGAGGGTACGGATGCAAGTTTAATTAAGAGTGGTAAGTTTTTAGTTGATTATACAAAGAGATTGGAGTCTTTATGGGAAAATATTGATAAAAATATCAATCTATTGAAAAACTCTTTTGAAAGTAATGATTTGTCCGGCATTGAAAGATATGCGCATGAAATAAAAAATCTGTCATCGGATATGAGTGCAGTCGATTTGAAGAAAGCGGTATTCAAGCTGGAGCTTGCAGCCAGAAGAGAAAGCTTGACAAAAGCAGCGGAATGCTTTGAATCTGTTATGATAGAACTTTTTAAATATAAAAAGAAAATCAAAGGCTATAAGAATAGCTAGTGAAAGGGGCAAATATCATGAGAATATTAATAGCAGAAGATGATTTTACAAGCAGGAAGTTTTTATCCAGATTTCTTTCAGCGTATGGGGAGTGCGATATTACCATCAACGGTATGGAAGCTTTGGAAGCGTTTATGATGGCATGGGATGAGGGAAACCCGTATGATTTAATCTGTCTGGACATAATGATGCCGGAGCTGGATGGTTTAAAGGCATTAAAAACAATAAGGGATATAGAAAACCAAAATGGTGTTGAAGATTCGAACCGTGTAAAAATTATCATGACAACTGCTTTAAATGATACAAACAGCGTTGTTGGTGCTTTTGAAACAGGCTGTGAAGCTTATGCGGCAAAACCGATTGATACTAAAAAGCTTGTTGAAGTGATGAAAAAGCTGGATTTAATTCAGTGACAACATATACTTGTATTTTATACGCAGGAGGAAAAAGCACTATGAAGTCCGTAGCAGTGGATAAATGCAGAACTGGAGATATACTGGCTGAAGACATATTCAACAGGTATGGTGCTGTTATTGTTGCAAAAAATACGGCGCTGAACAGCTACATAGTTTATAAGTTGAATGAGATGGGCATACAACAGATCAGAATACATGATGATGGGAGAAACTCCAGTTACAGTGACGAAAGCAGTACTTACAGGAAAGCGAAAGAAGCTTATCGGGAGAGTGTCTCAGATATCAGATCAATTATAAGCGAGCTTGCTGCAGGGAGACCTTTGAATGTAGATAAAGTTATTGATATTTCCGATAAGATTTGTTGTGGAATATATGACAGCCATGATATATTAAGAGTTCTTAACGTGGAAAAGGACTTTGATGAATACACCTATACACATAGCTTGAATGTGGCCTTTTATACCATGCTTACAGGTAAATGGCTTAACCTTGACAAAGATAGTATCAGGACTGCTGTTAAGGCAGGACTACTTCATGATATAGGCAAAGTAAAGATACCTATAGAAATACTTAATAAGAAATCACATCTTTCTGATGAAGAGTTTGAAGAAATAAAGAAACATACTATTTACGGATATAATTTGGTTAAAGAGGCAAAACAATTTCCCGAGGAAGTATGCAGAGCTGTTCTGTCACATCATGAGCGGATAGACAAGTCAGGGTATCCTTTTGCTATAGGGTGCGAAAAGCTTGATATCTTTTCAAAAATTCTAGCTGTTGCGGATGTTTATGATGCAATGACATCTGACAGAGTGTACAAAAAAAGGGATACTCCATTCATTGCGTTTGAAATGTTCAAAACTGAAGGTGTAAAGAATTTCGACCCTAAAATAGTAAACACTTTTTTGAATAATGTTTCGGTATTTTATGTTGGCTCAAAGGTATTTTTGAACACAGGAGAGACCGGAAAAATAGCATATATACCACCGCAAAGCATTACTGAACCTGTTGTCAAAATCGGTTATAAATATGTAGATTTGGCTAAGGACGGGAGCAGGAGTATTTTATGTATGGTGTAGCAGATATTTGGAGGGATAACGATGTACAAAATTTTAGTGTCGGATGATGAAAAAGCCTTGAGACTGCTTATCAGAGGGACGCTGGAAATTGGTGACTATCATATTCTTGAGGCCGATAATGGAATAGATGCATGGGAAATGGCAATAAAGGAAAGACCTGATTTAATCATACTTGATGTTATGATGCCGGGAATGTCAGGTTATGAGGTATGTAAACGTATAAAAACAAACCCGGATATTTCAGAGACAAAAGTACTGATACTTACAGCGAAAGGCCAGCAATCCGATAAGGAGGCAGCGTGGGAGGCACTGGCCGATTTTTACCTGGCCAAACCCTTCAGCCCGATGGAACTTTTATCAATGGTTGAAGAGATATTTAAAAGAAAGGCATAAGATTACTGAACATTGATTTGGCGGTTTAAGATAGGTGGATATAAGGAAATAGTACGAAGTAAATTTCGTTTTGGGGGTTAGAACAGAATGAAAAAACCAATTTTTATTTTTGTAAGCATATTTTTATTTATTACTCCAATAGCTGTGTATGCCCATACTGAGATGGAGCTTGACTACTATGAACTATTTGAGCAGCATGGTTCAATCATGCTCATAATCGATTCACAAACGGGTGCGATTGAGCATGCAAATAATGCAGCAGCTGATTTTTATGGATATACAATTGAGCAATTAGAGTCCATGAGAATACAAGAAATAAACACTTTAACATCTGAAGAAACAGAAAAGGAAATGCAAGCTGCTACAGCAGAAAAAGGAAATTACTTCGTATTTAAACATCGCCTGGAATGTGGAGATATCCGGACGGTTGAAGATTATTCATATCCATATCAAGCCCAAGATAAGACATTGCTTGTTTCAATAATTAATGATATTAGCGACAAAACTCAGCTTGAAGAAAAGAACAGAATAATGACCAACGTGTTTCTATTTGCATTATCAGGCGCTGTTATTATCATAGGGCTGTTCAGCTTTTTGTTATACAAAAGCAATAGAAAATTAAAAATAAAAAACCATGAAATTAATAATTTCAGTGAGCTGCAGAGAGCCTTTATAGACGCAGATAATTGTTTGATATATTTAAAAGATGAAAGCCTGAAATACGTTTTTATTAATAAAGCAGTTGAGAATTTTTATAAAAAGGAATCATCGGAGATTATAGGCTATGACGACTTTGCTATAACAGATGAACAGTTTGCCAATATCCGAAGGAAAACGGATCTTGATGTGATGGAAAAGATGACTGTTGTTGTAGACGAAGTGAAGTGGCAACATAGAATTTTTCAAACAACAAAGTTCCCGGTAAAGCTTTTAAATGGACATTATGGGGTGGGAGCCTACGTCAGGGATGTGACTGAAGAGTATAACAATAAAATAGAACTAGAAAAAACAAACATTTCTCTAAAGACTAGTGAAGAAAACATACGACTTCTCCTGGATTCTACTGCTGAAGGAATATATGGTATAGATACGAACGGGAATTGCACCTTATGCAATACAAGCTGCCTGAAATTGCTCGGATACAAGCATCAGGATGAATTGACAGGTAAAAACATGCATTTGCAGATTCATTATAAACACTCAAATGGAACAGAACTCCCACTGGCCGACTGCAAAATTATTAAAGCATTTACAAAAGGTGAAGGTACGCATGTCGAGGATGAGGTGTTCTGGCGGGCAGATGGAACTTGTTTTCCGGTAGAATATTATTCCTATCCCCAGTTTCGTGATGGAGAAGTTGTTGGTGCAGTAGTAACATTTACTGATATCACAGAGCGTAAACTGACACAAGATAAAATTATGCAGGCAAATGAGCAACTGGAAGACCTAAATAAAGAATTGCAGGAAAAACAGTATTCATTGGAGGAGCAGAATTCAGTTATTGAAGAATTAAATGCCCAGTTGGAGGAGGAAAATCAACGATATTTGCAGCAAAAGGAGATACTGCAGGCGATAATTGATTCTTTTGGTGCAGGGATTATTATGGTTAATCTGTCAGGCAAGATCAATTTTATAAATAAGGCCTGGAAGGAAATTTTCAATTACACTGATTTCGGACAGTCCAGACATTTGTGTGAAGATTTTTACATAGATGATGATACCTGTGGCGACACAGAGGCTTTTCTGCAAAACATGCTGACAGGGGTAGAGAATAATCAAGATGTGGTTACAAAACTGCACAGCCTCATAGGAGATAGTGAAAGCAGATATGCTGTTGACCTGGAGCAGACAAGTCCGGTAAAGAGATTTCTTAATCTGTACTCTAATCCTTGCATTAGCTACGCAAATCACAGTTTTGGAAGAGTATTTGTCATAAGGGATGTTTCTCATCAAAAAGAGGTGGACAGGCTTAAGCTCGAATTAATCAGCACTGTAAGCCATGAACTGAGGACGCCCATGAGCAGCATCTTGGGCTTTTCTGAATTACTGCTTACAAGAAAGCTTTCCGAGGAGCGTAATAAAGAATATATCAGTATAATAAACTCCGAGGCTAAGAGGCTTACGGATTTGATCAACGATTTCCTTGACATTCAGAGGATGGAAAGTGGGAAGCAGGTATTCAACAAGCAATTCAACTGCATGGGTCAAATTATGGAGGAAGCTGTGAAGCTTTTTGAAAACACAGGAGATAAGCACCATATAAGATATAACAAGACAACAGATTGCTTGCCGGAAATCTATTGTGATAAAGATAAAATGCTGCAGGTAATTTCTAATATATTATCTAATGCGATTAAATATTCCCCGGATGGTGGAGAGATAATAGTTGAACTTTTAGAAGAAAACGGAAAAATCAGGGTTAGTATAACGGACCATGGACTGGGTATTCCGGATGATGTGAAAGATAAGCTCTTTACAAAGTTCTACAGAGTAGAAAATGATGATCGCAGGAAAATTGGAGGAAGCGGACTGGGACTTGCAATATGCAAAGAGATAATCAGGGCTCACGGGGGTGAGATTGGCGTTGAATCTATTTATGGGCAGGGAAGCACTTTCTATTTTGAGCTTCCATGTTCAGGTAACAGTGTAATTGAGCAGGCGGCTGAAAAGGTAAAGAAAAATTCTTATGGCAATAAAGGCGATCTGCTGATTGTGGAAGATGATTTTACCATGGTTAAACTTATTAAAGAAATACTAAAATCTGAAGGATTGGAAATGCACAATGTCAGCAGCGGCGAGGAAGCACTGGAACAAATGGCTGAATTTTGCTACAAGCTGGTAATACTGGATATTGCATTAAGCGGCCGGATGAATGGATGGGATGTTTTAAAAGAGCTTAAGAGTAGAAAGACTACCGCAGACATACCAATTATCATTTCAAGTGTTTATGAGAATAAAGAAATTGCTTCAGAAAATGATATATCAGACTATCTGGTAAAGCCGTTTGAACCTGAGCAATTAATAAGAGTTGTACAGAAAGCGTTAAATGGGAACCTAAATTCGAAAATGCTGGTCAACGGGAATGGTAAACTTACTAATATTGTCATGGAAATGTTAAAAAATAGAGGGATAAGTGTCAAACAAATAGAGCAATCTGGGAATATGCTGGTTATTACATTGGATGGGGAAGAGGGTTTTAGAGATGAATGACAAGCAAGTGGATAGATTGGTGGAGAACGCCCAAAAGGTGTTTGTGGAAGAGCTTAAGGACAAAATTGATGAAATGGAGAAACTTTTATTCAATTGTAAAGGTCATTGCACTAAGTCTGAGGCTAAGCGAATTGAAATGTTTTTTCATTCTATTAACGGTACGGCTTCTACACTGGGACTCAACTATCTGTCTTCAATTGGAAAGGAATGGGAGGCAAAGCTTAAAAGTATTGCTGAACACAGGGAGAATCCCGATAAGGCTGTCCTGCAGGACATACACGCTGCGGTGAACACTATCAAGATGAAAATAGGGTATATGACTGCAAAAAATAAAACATGCAGTACCTTGGTTAAAGGCGACGACTATGTCAATATGCCTGACAGGGGAAAGATACTATTAATAGATGATGATATTACAATTCTGAAGCTGCTGGAGAATGCATTCACGCTGGAGTGCTATAAAGTATACATATGTGAAGATTCCGCATCTGCGATGGATACAATTGCTGTCGTCAGGCCCGACATAATCATTTTGGACATCATGATGCCTAAACCTGGCGGGTACGAGATACTGGGAAAAATAAAATCAAAGCCTGAATATTCTGATATGCATGTGATATTTTTAAGCGCAAAGGGAGACATGGATGATAAAATCAAAGGGATAAAGTCCGGTGTGGATGATTATATAACAAAGCCATTTGTTATTACTGAAGTAATAACAAGGGTTGAGATGATTATGAGGAGATCTGAAAACTACAGGGAAAAACTTCTGAAGGATTGTCTGACTGACTCGTATTCCAGATACTATTTTAATCTGAGGATTGCAGAGGAGCTGGAAAGATATAAACGAAGCGGAAACATATTTTCTATAGCTTTTATAGATATGGATCACTACAAAAATATAAATGACCAGTATGGACACCAGACAGGAGATCACGTTCTGAAAGAATTGGTTTCTTATATATCTACAAATATCAGGAAATGCGACAGCATTTACAGGTATGGCGGCGAAGAATTTGTAATACTTATGCCTGATACTACTGAAGAACAAGCATATATGGTTATAGAAAGACTACGATATGCATTCAATACTGAATCTATATCCGTTGGAGGTTTGTCATTGAATGTTACATTTAGTGCTGGTATTAGACAGACACATGATAAATCTGAGAGTATTGACCAAATTATTAATGATGCCGATAAGGCAATGTACTACGCCAAAAGGTGCGGCAGAAATAGGGTATTTGTATACAACGATGAAATGATTGCTCAGGATATAAAGAAAACACTGCTCATTGTAGATGATGAAAACACAATTTTGAAGCTTTTGAAAGACAGATTTTCCAATATCGGATATAACGTAATTACGGCAATGGATGGGGAAAGCGCCATAAAACTAGCCAGGGAGGTTAATCCTGACGCTGTTATACTTGATCTCATACTACCAGACATAGATGGTTTTGAGGTGTGTAGAAAAATCAAAGAAGACGCTGCTTCACATTCAATCAAAGTCATTATGCTGTCAAAAAAGAAGCAGAAGAAGAGCATTGTAAAGGGACTTCGTACAGGTGCAGATGACTATGTAACAAAACCTTTTTCCATGGAGGAACTGGAAGCTAGAATTATGAGAGCTTTAAATAATGCCAGTTGAGCAATTCAAATAACTATAGAATTATTTTAGAATTTAATGGTTTACGAAACGTTAATATGAATGATGCATCATTCATATTAACACGTACTTGTTTCATTTATGGGGGAGTAATAAATGTTCGAAAATTCAACTAAACCGGAATACCTTGTATGTAAAGAAAGACTGGAAAAATTGCGAAAACACTTATGTTCACTCATTGATGAGTACGATTGTAAAAGTGAAAATGTGCAGATAGTCAGCAATGAATTGGATGAATGTATTTTGCTTTATATGAAACTAAACAGCGATAAGTGCGGTAACAGTTGATGTAGGCCATATAAAAAATATTGGCATGGTTAGAAGGGATGACAGTATTGATTATTATTCAGAAAAAACCTCACTATTATAAAGGAAATATTATAGAGCTGCATATTTATAACCGGTTCCTTAAAAATGAACGAGGATGCAGCTGCTCAACTGCAGATCATATGCTGTGTGTAGATGATAAAAAGCTTTTAGAGTTATATAGAAATAACAGGCTTGATGGGGAGGTAAAGCAGTATGTTCAGGACAAGCTTATGCGAGGGTAATATGCTTTTATTCCTCAATTTTAGGTATCTATTTGTTAAAAGATAGTAGCCTTAGTATCGATGACGTATCAACACTATTAATTGGAGTGTTGCTGCAAATAACAATTGAACTATCTGTGATAAGGGTAAACCTGCCAAAAGGCAGGGACGCAAAGCAATAGGGTCTAAGGTGCTATTAAGCACTATGACAGCCTGGCTGCCGCATTATAACTACGTGCATAACCTGCCCTTTTTAAGCGGCAGGTTTTTTTACGCATACAGGAGGAATTTAATTACTAAATTGAGATTATAAGGTACATATTTCGACAAAATATTATCTTAGTATTTATGGTGCTGTTGTTATGACCTTTGTTTTTCATTTTAAGTGAGTGAGGTACTGACAGATGAAAAATGAGCATATGCTAAAGAAACTAAAATAGAAAATGTACATGGTTACAGAGACCATTTATATGCCTACACAGGTTTCCTAAATAGGGGTATTTGCCTTCTTTTCTTATGTGGTAAAATATGTCTTTGGGTTATCCAACAATCGAATACATTTCATACATACTGTAAAGCCGCAATTCACAATGTGAAAACTGCGGTTTTCTTATTGACAAAAAATCCATATTTTCGACATCTTGAGTTTTCTTTATCTATTGTCCAATCGATTGAAGTGGACAAGTCCAGACTTCATATTTTTTTAAGAAATTCATCAGGGTGTCGTTCTCCACCCTCTGTTTTGGTTTTTCAACTTAAAAAATCAAAACGGAGGTTCGATATGAAAAGGATCAATCTACGGGATTTATACCCGTTATATAAATCTGATATTTTCGTTGAAGTACCAGATGAAGTTGCAGAGCTATTCAAAAAGATTAATCGAAAAGAACATGCTGACTTTGAGCGCAGGCGTGTACACAAGGCATACTATTCACTTAATGCGGAGGACGGTATTGAAAAGGATGTTGTACTACTTGTTTTATCGCCGGAGGAAATCTATGAGCGAAAACTTAGCAGTCAGGAATTGTATGCTGCTATAAACAGTCTGCCGGACAAACAGGCCAAGCGCGTGTATGCACATTTCTTTTTGGATATGAGTAAAGCAGAAATAGCCAGGGTTGAAGGCGTTAACAAATGCCAGGTATCCCGCTCAATTGATAAAGCATTAAAGAATATTGAAAAATTTTTAAAAAAATTTCTATAGGGGGTGCAACTTTTGGCCAAAAAATCTGCTGATTAGTAGAGGGACATATACTACCCCCTCAAGTGTTCTTTGATAATTGAATACATGTTTATCCGGTACTTTCCCCGTACGTCCTTTAATGGAAAGCCAGATTGCAGGTACGCCAGGATCATTTGACCAGCATTATGCTGGATTACAGTCCAAGTATCAATGCTTTTTATAGATTGATGTATGCAAGATGTGAGCGATCAATACCTTTGCAATAAATAATGAAGGTTACATTTGAGGCGATGACACATACGGAGGGATAATGATACTTGCGCACAGTTGAGGTTAAGTCCCAGAGTGCGCCCCGGTCGCTGACGGGGAGGTGGAATTCCTATGAGGACAGTCAACCGCTGTCTGCCGGATGAATCAATAAGTTAATAAACCAAAACAGAAGTGTAGTATAGGGGTGTGCCTGATTGTGCGAGTGTATATGCCTATTCAAAAAAGGCGCACCCCCTGATACTACGAATTTAGAATAAAAATAATGGGCATTTGTTGTAAAGGAGGGTCCTTATGAAAGATAAATTGATTCGATATAGTATGCAGATTGCTATGTTAGGACAATTACTGTCTTTGACACTAATAACAGAAAAAGAATTTTCTCTGATTAAGAACAAACTCATGCAGGATTATGGTGTAGTTTCGGACCTGACCTCCTAATTTGCACATTTGGCATGCAATTGATTGTTTATTATACTGATTTCGTAATAAATATATGGTGCAAAGGAGGATTTTTTATGCATGAAGTTGAAGTAATTAGGGCAAATAGAAAAATATCTGACCGTACAGCAGGAAGGGTAGCAGATATTTTGCGTGTAGCTCCTTATGCAAGAGTTAGTACGGATTCAGAAGAACAATTAAACAGCTATAAATCACAGGTTACATATTATACGGACTTAGTAAAAAAGCGTAAGGAATGGTTATTGGTTGATATTTATGCCGATGAGGCTATAACAGGTACACAGGTAACGAAGCGTGAAAACTTTCAGCGGATGATTAATGACTGTATGGATGGTAAAATTGATATGATTATTACAAAGTCTATATCAAGATTTGCGAGAAATACGCTGGATACTTTAAAATATGTCCGGATGTTGAAAGAAAAAAACATTGCTGTATTTTTTGAAGATGAAAACATTAATACTTTAACAATGGACGGAGAATTACTGCTTGTTATATTAAGTTCAGTAGCACAACAGGAAGTTGAGAATATTTCAGCCAACGTTAAAAAAGGCTTGAAGATGAAAATGAAGCGCGGGGAACTGGTTGGTTTCCAAAGCTGCTTGGGGTATGATTATGACCCCACTGACAAGAGTATATCCGTTAATGAAGCAGAAGCTGAGATCGTCAGATACATATTTGATAGGTACATTGATGGTGCTGGAGCTTATGTTATCTCAAAAGAGTTGACCAACCTTGGTTATAAAACCAAAAATGGTAATACAGAATGGCATGATACCGCAGTTTTAGGCATTATTAAAAATGAGAAGTATAAAGGTGACGTTTTACAGGGGAAGACTTTTACTGTTGACCCGATTTCAAAGAGAAGATTAGATAATTATGGTGAGGAAGACCAGTTCTACATAAAGAACCATCATGAGGCTATTATAAATGAAGAAGTCTTTGAAAAAGCTCAGGCGATTTTAAAGAAGAGAGGTGCTAACCGCCGGGGTGTAGAGAAGGGAAAACGTGAGAAATATAGTAGAAAATTTGCCTTTAGCAGCAAGCTGGAATGCGCCTTTTGTGGAAGTAATTTGTCGCGTCGGAACTGGCATAGTGGTAGTGTACATGAAAAGGTCATCTGGCAATGTGTAACTGCTACTAAAAAAGGTAAGAAATATTGTCCACCTAGCAAAGCATTAGAAGAGAAGATCCTTGAGGATGCTTTTGTTGAATCATACAAATTGCTATGTCAGAATAATTCAGATGTACTGGATGAGCTTGTGAAAAGAATGGAAACAGTTTTAAGCGGTAATGATTTTCAGAAGCGACTTACTAAAGTAGAAAATGAAATTCACGCTATCGAACAGAAACGTAACAGATTAGTTGATATGCGTTTAGAAGAAACAATAGATAAAGCCACCTATGAGGCAAAATATAATGAATTAGAATCGGTTTTAGGGGGACTGTCAACTGAAAAAGAACAGTTGGAGCAGTCAACTAAAGAAGAAATTGACCTGGAAAAAAGAATTGAACACTTCCGTAAGGTGCTTGAAAATAATGAAGTGTTAACATGTTTTGACCGTTGTGTGTTTGAAAGTATTGTGGAAAAGGTTATAGTTGGTGAGATTGATGAACATGGGAATAATAATCCTTATAAGCTGACTTTTGTTGATAAGACCGGATATAATAATGTTGTACAGAGTAGAATGCATAAACAGATTAAAAAAAACAGAACTCAAAATGACAAGGTGAATTTGCCTTCCTATTCCTCACCCAACACATGTGGAGTGTGTCGTGTTGATAGAGCAATTTTAGTGTAGCTACCTAAAAAACTCCTTCCCAAATAAAAAAGTCCTCCTCGCAGGAACCCAATTAACCAAAAGAGTGTGTTTAGGAGATCACTGAAAAATAATAAAAGATATTAAATTTAACCAGCCATCAATAAAGAGGTATTGCATTAATCGAATATGTTGAACGTACAAAGATAAAATGATTATCGGCAAATTCTTGTTTTTTCTACGTCAATAGTGGCGGGCTAAAGGAATGTTGCGGCCAGTTCTTTTTGTTCCTATTCTATTTCAGCTAATTTTGCCAATTTACCGGCCGTATCTTCTTCGGGAAGAGGAGTATAAACTATTATTTTAAGCTCCGAATAATCAGGAAGTAGCATTGTTGTGGCATGCAGCACCAATCTGCCAACCAGCGGATGATTCAACTTTTTACATTTCCCATGAGCAGCTTGAATATCATACTGTGTCCACCATTCCCGGAAATGTGGGCTGGCATACTTCATGTCATCAACAAGTTCAGTAAACCATGGCTCCCCGATATACTGGTCACTGCTGAACCGGAATTGCGCAAGGCACCTCCTGGCCTCACTTTCCCAATCTACTAACAACTCTCTCTGCGACGGATGGGTAAATAACAGCCAAATAAGATTTTTCTCACGGAACGATAAGGTGGTATAATCCACAAAAACTTTAGAAGCACTTTTATTCCAGGCGGCAATATTCCAGTATTTGTCCAGAATATACGCGGGGCAAATTCCAAATGCATCAAGTACTTGCTGTAATTCAGGGTTAATATGACTAATATCTTCACTGCAGGGCTTGGACGGGGGTAAGTGATCCTTGGCAAGCAGGAATAAATGTCTACGTTCCGCCCAGTCAAGCCGGAGAACACGTGTAATGCTCTCCAACACCTGCTCGGATACAGTGATAGGACGCCCCTGCTCCAACCAGGTATACCAGGAAACACTTACTCCGGCCAGCTGAGCTACTTCTTCCCGCCGGAGCCCGGGAGTTCGTCTTCTTGAAGAGATTAGCATTTCAAAATGTTCAGGATTTAATCGTTCCCTGCGGGTTCGCAGGAAATTGGATAATTCAATTCGCCGAATTTTATCAGGATTCGGATTTTTTATGGTATTAGTATTAATCATAGGATAATTACACTCCTATACCTATCATAATTTCTTTGAGATAATATTATCATGAAAAGAACCTGGACAGCAATGGTATAACCGGTAAATATTAAATATTGGAGGTCTATAATATGTCGACAAAAGGAAAAACTGCATTAGTTACTGGAGCATCAAGCGGTATAGGCTTTGAGCTATCAAGAATTCTGGCAAAGAACGGATATGATTTGATTTTAGTTTCTCAGAATGAAGAAAATCTTAATGAAGCTGTATCCAGATTACATGAGCAGAATAGAAATGTTCAAATCACACCTCTTCCAAAAGATTTATCCCAACCGTCGAGTCCACAGGAAATATATGGCTTTGTCAAAGAAAAGTCCATACGGGTGGACATTTTGGCGAACTGTGCAGGTATACAGGTATATGGAAATTTTCATGAAACAAATCCTGAAGACAATATCCGGCTAATGTCTGTTAATATGCTTGCGTTAACAAAGTTAACCAGGCTTTTTTTAGACGATATGGTGAAAAGAAGCAGCGGCAAAATTCTTAACGTAGCTTCTACCGGAGCATTCCAACCTTGCCCGTTGAATGCTGTTTACTGTGCTTCAAAGGCTTATGTATTGCATTTTTCCGAAGGGATCGCTGAAGAATTGCGAGGTTCTGGGGTAACTGTTACAGCATTGTGTCCCGGTGCTACAAAGACGAATTTTGCAAAGCGCGCAAAGATAGAGGACACAAGGATGTTCAGCAGCAATCTTATGGAAGCAGGCAAAGTTGCAGAGATCGGGTATTCTGCTCTAATGAAAGGGAAGACGGTAGTTGTTCCCGGGATAAGTAATAAATTAATGGTGGAATCAATCAGATTCTCGCCAAGAAGCATGGTAACCAGGATTGGCAAGAATTTAATGTCTAGGAAATAGATCCGGAAGCTGTATCGAATAAAGCCTTCAAGAACCCAATGCACTTTTGAAGATTTTATTGCTTACAATTACTTGAATTGTTAAGCAAAATCAGTCGCCAATTCGCCAGAAAAATGGTCAATCCATGCAACTGTTTCTGAAATATGCCTTCCTGCCAAGGGGATACCAGAGATATACGACATTTTTTTTGTATCCAGAAGGCATACAGAATCGGTTTGCCTTCTGGAAAGGTTATAAAGTCTTGCAAATAAAGGATTTTGGGATACTTTATCGAAAGTGAGTGGGTGCGACCCTTGAGGATATAAAACAGATGACATAACACATAATCGAAGTAGGGGCAAGTTTAGAATGGCGCGTTAGTCTTGAGAAGAACTGAATAATCTGGATCTTATTGCATCTTCGATGATTTTTTATGAACATTAAAGAAGAATTATTCCGCGAAAACTATCTGTTTACACGTGAAGATGTATTAACGTCATTAGAGTTATTGGTTTTCCAATAAGTTTATGGTTATCTATAGAGCCGATTCACTGCAACTTATCAAACGCTTTGTCGACCCACAAAAACAGACAGTCTATGTTGAAAAGACAACCAATAATGCAGCAAAGCTATTTGGAATCAATTCAAATGCACTGGGATATGTTATAAGCGAGGATGAGGCTGATGCCAAGCTGTGCTCTATATTTAAAAATATGAAGGAACAAAAAAATGCTATTGTTGCCGCAGAGATATTTGAATCATATGGCACGATTCGTTTTGTGAACATGTTTCCTTTAGTAATAAGAGCGATTTTGACAGGCGGCACTTTAGTGGTTGATGAATTTGAAGCTTCTATTCATCCGATGGCGTTGATGAGCATAATTAATATATTCCACAATGATGAGATTAACGTAAATAACGCACAGCTAATATTTAATACTCACAATCCGATATTTTTAAATTCCAACATCTTTAGGCGAGATGAGATTAAGTTTGTCGAGAGAGATGACATCAATAACAATAGCGTTCTATACTCCTTATCCGATTTTGGAACAACTGGAGAAAAGGGAGTTAGAAAGCACGAGGACTATATGAAAAACTACTTTGTGAGCCAATACGGTGCAATAAAAGATATCGATTTTACACCAATCTTTGAGGAATTAATCTCGAGAGACGGAGAGGTGTAGAAATGGCGAAGTTGAAGCAAATGAAGAAGTATCATTTTAGTGTTGAAGGCGAAACAGAACAATGGTATCTAAAATGGCTTCAGAGTCTTATAAATGAAACACCGGAATCAGCATTCAAGGTTTCCTTTGATTGTCCAGTTCAAAAAAATCCTCTAAAACGTGCGAAGTCACATCCCCTTTGAGCTGCTTCTTCCTGAATAATACTCAAGACATTTTGATTTGCTTCAGAGCCTACAGGACGCTCTATAGCGATTTTGTTTAAAAATTCAATGGTGGTTTTCATTTTATAGCTCTCCTCTCATATTAGAACGTATATGTATTTGTGCTGTTTAGCTAAGATAATATTATAATGTTTGTGATTGTATTTCTTGACTTCAATTGCTGTGAGTGGGAGGGGTAATGCATGTTTATATGGGTAAAAATTAGTATATTTTACCCATTTACTATTGATATAGCTATCAATTGCCTATATATTGGAAGCCTATAGTTGAGTATCATTGTCGTAATGAAGGAATTTTGATGATTGTGAAGAATACCTTATTATAGATTATTACTAATAATTGAGTATTTAGTAATTATATGTATATGAGGATATTATGGAAAAGAAGATACATGAAGGACACAGGCAAAGAGTAAAAACCAGATATTTATCGGAAGGACTGGATGCATTTGAGGATCATCAGGTATTGGAAATGCTTCTTTTCTTTAGTATCCCAATGAAGGATACAAATGAACTCGCTCACAAAATGATTCATGAATTCGGTTCCCTGGCAGGGCTGTTTGAAGCTGATCCAAAGGATATATGCAAGCGGTGTGGGGTAAGTGAGAATACTGCAGTTCTTGTATCCTTGATTCCCTCGTTGGCAAGAAGGTACTCTAGAGTCAAATGGGGAGACAAGCCTGTGATAAACAGTTCAATAAAAGCCGGCGAATATGCTGTGTCACTATTTGCAGGCAGAACCTACGAGAATTTTTTTATCATATGCCTGGATTCTCAGAACAGGGTGAACTATGCAGCACTGGTACATGAAGGTACAATTAACGAAGCACCGGTTTATCCCAGACTGATAGTTGAGACTGCATTACGGCATCAAGCCAATAGCATAATACTGACACATAATCATCCTGGAGGCAGCATGGAACCATCAAGTGCAGATATTGATACCACAAAAAAAATAGTAGCTGCTATTGAAGCCATTTCGATTAAAGTGATGGATCATATCATTGTCGCCGGTGAAAAATATTATAGTTTTGCTGAAAAGGGACTAATAAGAAAAATGAGTAAGCTATAAATTTTGGAGGTTCAAATGTCCTGTATATTTTGTAACTACCTGAACAATAAAGACTACATAGCCGAGAATGAATTTGCCTTTGCAATTTATGATAACTTCCCCGTGAACAAGGGACATGTTCTTATAATACCAAAGAGGCATTTTGCCGGCTACTTTGATGCTACACAGGAAGAAGTGCTGGCATTTTATGACCTTACAAACAGAATTAAGAAATTACTGGATAATGAGCTTAGACCTGATGGCTATAATATTGGGATCAATATTGGAGAAGCTGCCGGGCAGACAATATTTCATCTTCACATACATATTATTCCAAGGTATACCGGTGATGTTGAGAATCCCAGAGGCGGTGTAAGAAAACTAAAAAGGCCTCTTGTAGAATATGATGGGTAGAAGCATTAGAAGGGGATTATAATATGGTTCAATATTCTTCATTTAATAAGGACAAGGTTTATAACCTAAATTGTGTGACCGGTGATGAGAATCACCTATATGATCGACTTAAGGAATCAATTACAAAGGCAAGAAAAATAGATATAATTGTTGCTTTCCTTATGGAGTCGGGTGTCAGGCTGTTGGTAAAAGACCTTAAAGAAGCCGTAGAGGGTGGTGCTGTATTAAGAATTCTGTGTGGAAATTATCTTAATATTACCCAACCTCAAGCTCTTTATCTTCTAAAGGGAGCATTAGGTGATAATATTGACTTGCGTTTTTACAACGTTCCGAATAAATCCTTTCACCCTAAAGCTTATATTTTTGAATATATAGACAATGGGGAGATATTTGTCGGCTCATCCAATGTATCCCGTTCTGCTTTAATGAATGGTATTGAGTGGAATTATAGAATTTGCTCTGATAATAGTCCCGAGGATTATGCGTATTTTAAGCAGTCCTTTGAGGACCTTTTTCTTAATAACTCGATTATCGTCGATGATAATGAGCTGAGAAAGTACTCTAAAAGGTGGAGACGCCCAAGGCTTTTTGAGGATTTGGAAAAATTAGAGAATGGTAATCCGGAAAGTGGCAAATCAGAATATCTAAAAGCCGCAGAGGCTCAGCCGGAGTTTGCTATTGATCCGGAGGATATGGATGGATGTAAGCTTATCGAGTATCCTTGCCCTATAGGCCCACAAATTGAGGCATTATATGAATTGGATAAATCCAGACTTGAGGGCTGGAATAAAGGGATCGTAGTTGCAGCTACAGGTGTAGGCAAGACTTTTCTGGCTGCTTTTGACTCAAAGGGATACGACAAAGTTCTTTTTATTGCTCATAGAGAGGAAATACTTATACAAGCAGAAAGTACGTTCAAATGTATACGGCCGGAAGCAACAACAGGTTTTTTTAGCGGAGATAAAAAGGATAGAAATTGTGATATATTATTTGCTACTGTTCAGACACTGGGGAGAAAGGAATACTTGAATACTGAGTATTTCTTAAGAAATTCATTTGACTATATTGTTATTGATGAGTTTCACCATGCAGTAGCAGATAGTTACAAGAATATTTTAGAATATTTTATACCAAAATTCTTGCTTGGGCTTACAGCAACGCCTGAAAGACTTGATAATCAGGATGTTTTTGCATTGTGCGATTATAATCTTATATATGAAGCAAGACTGAAGGAAGCTATAAACAAGGGATGGCTTGTACCTTTCAGATATTACGGTGTTTTTGATGAGACAAATTATAATAGTATTGAATATAGAAACGGCAGATATGATGAAAAGCAGCTGGAGCAGGTGTTAAATATTAATAGGCGTGCTGATCTTATATTGCAGCATTACCTAAGGTATAACAGCCGAAGAGCACTAGGATTTTGCTCCGGCAGAGGACATGCTGTTTTTATGGCTGATTATTTTGCAAAGCACGGTATCAAGGCATGTGCTGTTATAAGTGGGAATCTTTCAGCAACTGATGACGATTCGGAAGACAGAGGAAACTCACTATGTGTGTTAGATAGGAAAGCTGCTTTAGAGAAATTAAAAAAAGCAGAGATTAGCATAGTATTCTCTGTAGATATGTTTAATGAAGGTCTCGATATCCCGGAAGTAGATATGGTTATGTTTCTTAGGCCTACCGATTCCCCGACAGTATTTTTACAGCAGCTGGGCAGAGGCTTGAGAAAAAAGGGCAATAAGAAATATGTAAATGTATTGGATTTTATCGGTAACTATAAGAAAGCCAACCTTATTCCATTTTTACTTTTAGGTGATGTAAAGAATCCGGCGAAGAAAACAAGCGTCATGCATATACCGGATGAAGATGAATATCCGGAAGGCTGTTTTGTCAGCTTCGACTTTAGATTGATAGACCTATTCAAGCGGATGACTGAGGAGCAGAAAGGGATTTTTGATAAACTTAAGGCTGAGTACTTTAGAATTAAGGAAGATATAGGGGATAGACCTTTACGGTTAAACATGTATACTTATTTGGATGAAGCGGTATACTTTTCAATCCGCACAAAGAAGGATTTGAATATTTTCAAGGATTATATCTCCTTCCTGGATAGGATTGGGGAACTATCATATGACGAAAATGCAATAGCAGGGACAATAGCACATAAATTCCTGAAGGAAATGGAAAGTACAAGCATGAGTAAACTATATAAAATGCCTCTATTATTAGCCTTTTATAACAATGGGGATTTGAAGCTTGAAATCAACGAAGATGATATATATGAAAGCTTTAGGGAATTTTACTCACATGGTTCTAATGCTATTGATCTTTTAAGAGACAACAATACAAGAAATTATAAGGACTGGGGTAAAAAAGAGTATGTAAATTTGGCACGAAGAAATCCCATGCACTTTTTAATGCGTTCCTCCCCGGAATTTTTCCATGAAGCAGATGATAAGTTTTTTCTTACGCCAGCGTTGGAGGAGTATATAGATAACCCGGCATTTGTAAGGCATTTCAAGGATATTATTGATTATAAAACAAGAAGGTTTTATAAAGATAGGCTGGATAAGAAGCAAGATAGCATCGAGAGAATGTTTGGATCAGAGAGGGAAGACGTTTATTGAACTTACTAATTTCGTTAAGGAGTTAAATTAGGAATAACAGAGATACACTTGTGAAGGTTTTGATAACGATGAAGAGTTAATTACTGAGTATAGAAAACGGCTGTATGAGTATACTTGCACGCTGTGATAAAAGTACTACTAACTTACCAAGGATAGGTAAATCAATAATTTTCCGCTTATATGTGATGTGGTAACTATCAAATTCACAGTTACATGATGGACACTTTTAAATAGATGATTTTAATTTTAACCATATTAATATTTTCTCAAATGATTCACTTACTCTTGATACTTCAATTTCTCAAGGATATAACTTTTGTATATTCAATAAATTTGACATAATACACTCCACTTTCAACTATTTTTCAGTCAGCATATGATATTATGTAAAGTTCGTCAATGGGAAATACGCACATTTGCGGATGAACCCAGTTTGCTTCGGAATAACCAACTCGCTGCATCAGTTGAAAATGGCCTATAAATCTATCAACGAAGCATTAAATCTGAAGGATTATTAAGTGCACTCAAAAATTGCTACTCATTAAATTATGAAACAGATTTTGTGATGGCTGAGTTATTTTTATATCCTTACATGAAAAAAGGAGTATCATTAACTACTTATTCAGTAGTTTTGCGAAACTCTCTGGTCAGTGACAAAGTACTAAACTGGTAATATTCCAATTTGGTACTTTTTATCCATTTTCCACTGAATATTCTCCTTAACCAGTCTATATATTGGTTTTACTAATGCAATATATATTTCAGCTTCGCTGTCTGATATAACACACTGCTTATCAGTAGTGCTATACCATATCATGCAAATCATAATTTACTAAACAAACGGAAGTTAATTTATACACCTATAATGCTTTGATACTGAGAGTCAAGTTCTTCTAATAGATCCCAGATCAAATCGATATCTTTTTTCTTTCCCATATAATCTTCTATTATCTCGAATCCAGTATTTGCATATTCCTGAGCCATTGTATACACAGCATCTTTCTTTGCTATTTCGTCCAAGTCCTTACCTTCTAAATTCTTTATAAACAGCGCATACATCAGTGCTTTAGTTCGATTTTCAATTGACTTTTCCAGTATCAATCCTCCTGGATAAGTATTTTCTAGTTTTGTTGGAATTGTATCGGCACCTATAGCCATAGCAAATAAGAATAATTCTGATCTACTAATTATGTTGTCTTGCAGGCCAAAATATTTAGTTTCATCTATTTTTGAGACTAATTCTCTTGCTTTTTTAGTAATGTTAATTCTATCCGGATTCTTTGATGGTGTATCCACAAGCGACACCTCCTACTTAATGTTTGTAATTTCATTATCGTCATTCATGGTGAGATGTACTGAAGTAGAAGCAATTGGTTTAAAAATATTTCTTATATTTTCTGAATACTCATCAGGAGTAAAGGCCATAATCAACTGCTTTTCTTTGCTAACATGTTGAAGAACATTAGCAAAATTAACTCTGTTTTGACCTGTTACACGAGATACAGGGGTATCAATAAACAACATTGAATTAAACCCAGAAACCTCATGCAGTGCTAAAGTGAACGAAAGTGCAAGCAATGAACGTTCGGCAGCGCTACATGATCCAACGCAGGAATATCCATCTCGATGAAATAGGTCAAGTTGATACTTATTGTCAAGCGTGATATGATCATATACCCCCTTTTTCCATATTAATTTCGAGAAATATTCCATAGTTCGTTTCTCCATTTTTGTACGAACCTCAGCCATCATTTCTTCTTCAATATTTTCAATAACCAACTTTGCTTCAGAGGCAAAAGTAATCATCTGATTGAGACGATAGCACTCTTTTGCTTTTTCAAGAGCTTTCTTCAACTTATCCTTTATATCTTGTTCATATTCAAGTGCATTTTTTAATTGATATTCCGCCACAGCCTTATTTTTCTTGTTTGTTTCAAGCAGTTGCTTGTGTGTCTCGCGCTCATTGTGCCAAAATATAACCTGCTGCTTATCCTCAAATTTGCTGATATCATTGTCAACAGATTGTAAATCTTGTTCGCACTGTTCTAATGATTCGCAGACATCTTTATATTTTTTTAGGACTTCAGATTTTTTTACCGGATAGTTTTCAGCCGCCACTACAATCCTTTCCAATTCACTTCGGATATACATGAGTAGATTTGAAGTTTCACTTGACACCTGGATTTTTTCAAGTATTTCTGCTATGTGGTCTCTGGCATGATATGACAATGGTTGATCACATATCAAACACAGTCCATCTCCATTATCAAGTATTTGGCGCAAGAGTTTCCTATCAATATTGGGAGGCAGAGCGTTCTGAGACTCTTTCTCATTAATAATGTCAAGAGTTACTTTAGCACTTTTGTACAAAGATAGGTCAATTTTCATTTCTCGAATAAAGGAAAATAGTACCTGTAAACACTCGACCTTCCGTTTTTCTAAATCAGCCGTTTGACTCTGTAATCTTTGGTATTTTGCCTCTAAATCTGGCAAATTCTCTTGCCCACTCAACCGTTCAGTATTTGTCTTTATAACTGCCTCAGAAATTGAAATCTGCCTTTCTAGCTCTTGGATATTATTCTTGATTTCTGATATCTCCTCTGAGGCTTTTGCCAATGCATCGTTATACTCCTTAACATCAGGAGCCTTCTTGCCAGCTTCGTTTTGTTTAGAAATTATGATTTTTCCAAGCCTGTCCTTAATCCTTGTCACTACATCCACTTGAGAAATTGCATGTATTGTTTCTTTTATTTTTGAACTTTCATCGCTTATAAAATAGCTATCAAGCTGTTCACCATCAAAATAAAAATACTGTCGAATCTTTTTAGGCATATATTTCTCAATATATGCTTCCGCATCATCACCTGTATAAATCTTTGCATCGCCAGATGAATTCATAGTTACTGTCAGTTCACTCTTGGACTCAAAATCAGTTTCTACTTTAACATTCATTTTGCGTGAATAAATGATGATGTCTCCTGCATCTTCTGCAAATATTTTGACAGATACAACAACACTTGATTTGTCGCGCTGTATTGCTTCATTTTTCGCTTTTAAATTCAATCGCGGTAAACTCTTCGATTCATTTCCAAGATGTGGTTCTTCACCATATAAGCACCATGTAATTGAGTTAAGAATATTTGTTTTTCCGACTCCGTTATCTGCAACAATAATATGTAAATCATAATCAGTGTTCTTGGGAAACTGAAAGAATAACGACTGGTATTGACGGAAATTCTTAATTTCTATTGCAGTCAATCTCATATGTTTTGCTCCTCTTTGCAATGTGTATCAAGAAGTTCAGAATACTTTTTTTCATACCAACCAGTCTTTGGCATACTTTCAAAATGAAAAATTGCTCCCAAGAATTCCTGCAAATCTTTTTTACTCGCAGTTTGCTCTGCAAGCTTTGACAGTATTGTTTTATTCAATGCCATAGTCCTTAACCTCCCACAACTTTTTATCAAGAATAACTCTTATTTCAGCATTGTTAATAGCATTTTGTGCCATTTCACTTGCTCTTTGAAGTTCTTTCTCAAATATCTTTTTTTCAAATGTCTTTATCTCAGGGGAAAGATCAATGCCTGTATCCGGTTCAACAATAAAGTCATATATATGCGCATTTTCCTTATTCGCTGCTTGCCGAATAACACGGCCTATACGTTGTACATACTCTCTTGGATTTGTACTATTAGCCATCAAAATTGCAGTATCTGCGCTTGGTATGTCAATGCCTTCATCTAGACAGCTTATTGCAACCAGCGCTTGATAATCTTTTGTTTTAAAATGATTAATAAGGAATTGACGTTCACTCAACCCGCCATAGGCTTCATTTGCTGCTGTCCCTTGTTTTTCAGTAAATCGATGCGCAATTATCTGAAGGTCTTTTAGTTTATTCATAACATTTTCAATTTGAACATCAGACACAAATAGCAAGGTGTTTTCTACAGACTCCATGGATTTCAGTACTTTGACTAAAGCAGGTATCTTTGCCTCTGCATTTTTTTGAATATTGGCGCGTTCAAATAGTAATGTCTCATACTTCTTCTGGTATTCGTCGCTTGCTTTGGCATATGTGGAAAGCTTTTTTATGCGGTTTGAAAGCTTTCTATATGTTTCTAGCTCATCTTCAGAAAGAGAAATAAATATAGGATGATAATAGTAATTTACTAAAAATGGTTTATTTGTTACTGGATTTATGGTTGATAGTGCATCGCCAATAGAAAATTCAAATGATTTTTCTCCAAAATAACTTGATAATATGCTAGTACCATAGTCATCAAACCACCGTTTAGGGGTAGCACTCAATCCGATTCTATACTTATATCGACTAAGCAAGGCTCTCTTACTTTGAAGAGCTCCAAGTCCATGTGCTTCATCACCAACAAAGCAAAACGAAATTACAGAATTACTTTGCTCGATAATTCTTATAAAATCTTCGCTACTTCCTGTTAAATGTGTGGTATAAACAATAATTTTGCTATAATAACCTGTTGATACTTGCTTCAACGATACAGACAATTGCTCTCTCCACTTTGGATTTGTCCCGTCAGCAATAATGGATACATCAAATATAAAGCCAGCCGGCTCGACTTCATTATCCTTCCATTGTTTTGATAATGTCGTTTGTGGGCATGCAATTATTACAACTAATCGGTCCTCAAGTTTCATGGCATAATTTACGCACGCTAAAGCTGTACGCGTTTTTCCGGTACCAGTTGCCATTTCAAATAGAAGATGATAGTTATTTGCTATCCACATTTTTAAAGCTTCTTGCTGATACTTAAATAATGAGAGAGTGTCTTCTACGCTTTTTTTCTTTTGAGTTCTAATATAATTGTGAGTTATTAAACTTTCCATCGAAAAATCTCCGCTTTCTTCGATCAGTCGTTCTGCAACGGCTTGCGGGAGATTCATAATTTTAACATTATTCCTGGTTCCATTCCAGAATTCCTCAAAACGTTTTTGGTCAGACTCATAGAAAACAGCCTGTCCAGGTAGCCATTCTCTGAAAACCTTGAATTCTTCAATATTGTTAATCCAGCCAGAAGCTGATTCATTTATAGAACCGCTAAATGATAAACGATTTCCACCAGAGTCTTTTAGAACACCTATTTTTTGATGGAACAGGCTATTCTGTAATATAGTGTTATCCTTATCTGATATATATGCAAGTTTTATTTCCAGATAGTTGTTTGCCAACATCCATCCCAATGCTTGCAAATGATCTTTTTCAAAGTCACTTTTAATGGAATCGAGCTCAGTTAGGAGCTTTCCTTCAAAAAAGCTTTGAACTCCCGTCTCTGATGAAAGAATGATATTAATATCTTCTTGGCTAAGTTTTGGGCTTGTCAAAAGGCGCATTTTTCCATTGTTCTTGATCAGTCCAATTATACCCTGTGCCGCAATTGCCAAACTTGATGATGAAAAAAAGCCTGCTATACGATCATAAGATATAGAACATCCGAGTACCGGTTGATAAAAATCCTGTACTAAATCATCTATTCCACTTTCATAGCTGGCTTTCAAGCTTAACTCGGTATATAGCAAGATCATCACACCTTTTGTCGGCGGACTACTTGATTACTTCAAGTTGCCGTACTTCATTATTGATCTTACCACATTATTTACATTAGATCTCCTTCTTTTTTTAGTTTCTTCGGATAGGACGTTCAATTTTCTCTCTATAACCTCATATGACCGCTCATTTATAAAAAACTCTTGAACGATAGGAATTCTTAAGCACAATTTGTGTACAATCAATTTCTGCTTTTCTATAGGCAATAAACAAATATACTTGCCATATTCAGAAAGAGTAATCTGAGCTCTACTATGTGTTTTGTCAATGAGAACAAGGTCAATCAATGCAGCAAGTTTTGCGTGGTTTTCTCCATACTTTTTGTTTGCTACTGGGTTTTGTTTTGCAGAAGAGTCTTTTCGTGTTAGATAGTGTCCGATTTCTTCAAATGAAAGAACTTCTCCTGAATCACGTAAAATTGATACTACATTAAATAAAGCATCCTCTAAACTACTATATTGCGGGATATTGTCTTTTGTGACCTCCTCCTGCTCTTCACTTCTTTTAATTAATTCAACAATCTCTTGTACTGAGGTATTCATAATTGCCAGAGAAAGCAGATCAGCAACTTGTTCTGTTGTGGATACACATTCTGCTGTAGCATATCGCAAGCATTCCATATCGATTTCTTTTGTGAAATATGCTTTAAGTAAATCGTCTTTTGAGATAGAGCCATTCGCAAATGCATCCCAACATATACCACCCTTCTTGCAATCCTTGCACAATGGTTTATTAGCATATTTTCTACCATATCCGTATTGAATTGCATAATAGCTTTCCTTATCAAATCTTAGGTCAAAATACTTTTCTGCTATATCGGGAAATTCCTCTTCAAAATCCAGTATTGCTTGATATGCTGAACAGTTTGTACTTTGGTCTTTCTTATACTCCTGATTAGCTATGCAAAACTCTCGAAATGATTTTTTCTTAAAAAAGTTTGGTTGATTACACCAACGCGCTAATTCAATGTATACATTACGATATGGACTTATCTTGTAATCTTCATATCTCATAATATATGGTATCGAACCATAACGCATAAGTGTATGTATTCTTTGAAATACATCCTCAATATCAGTTTCATCTTGAGCTTTATATGCAGTAATAACATACATTTTGCAAATTTTTGACGAGTAGCGTTTCCACAATTGGACTTTTTCAATTATCAATTCTTTGTCCTCAATATGATCAAATGCAAAAATAAAGTCTCCATGATATTGAGAATTAATGAATCTTCTAGCTCTTTTGTCTGTCATTAACCGTAAATCTATTCCTTGTCGAAATTGAAATGGCTTTCCTGTTGCTTCAATATCATCGAGTACTTCTTCCCACTCAGGGAGGGCAAGAATGTTATCATCCCAGAGATAGATATATGGACGTGTTATATCAAGAAACTCCCTAACTGGAGAGTGCTGAAAAGCGTGGCCATATTTTTTATTGACACAAAACTCGCATTTTCTAAAGCAACCGCGCGAAGTGAAACCAATAGAATAGTCGAGATAATCTGCAAAGTGCGAGCGTTGCCGCCCTAAAGATAACTGAAGGTCCACATACTCTTTGTATAAATCATAATACGGCATGTGGTGTTCAATATCATCCGGTAAGTTTTCCCCTCCGTCTTCAAAGAAACCAGTACCGCCATAAGAAACATTCTCAAGTGTCAAGACCCAGTCAGGAATACTTGTAAAAGTGAAAACTTTAGATATAAATACTTTGTCAAAATCATATAAAGAAAAATAATTATCGTATATAAGTTTAACTTCATTGCCTTGGTCTTGGTAGTAACCTGCAATTTTCATTAGTGCCAAATTTGGATGTCGTGTGCCATTATCCATCAAATCAGCATCGATTAATCCTATTTTCATATTGATCCTCACCGCATTTCTATAGTTCTTATATAATTATATATACTTAGTTGCAGTTGTGCAAGATCCACAAATATATTAGTTGAAGGATGGGTGCTAATCTATTAGCTTATGAGGTGCAAAATAATTAAGACACACAGGGGGGACGGTTTGAAAAGAATTTCTTTGAAGTGTTTTTTTACACATTGAACATTTTGCTTTCAATGCTTGATATTATCTCGTTGTCTGCTGGGCAGAACTCAAATTTGTCAAATTGATCTGGTGATACCCACCGAATATCGCTGTGCTCTTTCTTTTGAAGGGTACCATCAACAATTTCGCAAATGTAGAAGTTGATGTATACGGTTCATTGAGGATAATCATTTTTCAATTCAACTTATCTTGTCATTCCGTACCCGATACAGTGAGTAAGAGTGTATCATAGATAAAAGTACATCTATCACTAAAAATCCAGTAAAGGCAAGTACTATATGTTTAAAGGAAATAATTCAAGTCTATTTCATGCATATTCCCAAAATGTGCATCGGTAACATGAGAGTCATCCAAGACAATAGAGATACTTTATATGTTGCTGGCTGCTGGTATTACAATGATCTATCAAGAAGAAGCCTAGAGATGGGGAGAATGATTGCTGCAAGCAAGGGATCAAAACAGTAGCCTATTCCTCGAACTGTTCACTATCTCAGTCTTCCGGATAAGGCTTTTTCCGGTTTGTTCTATTCAAGAGATAATCCGTGCTTGTATTATGAAAATCCGCCAGTTTAATTAAAATTCCGGTGGGTATATCCACATCGCCACGTTCATAATTACTGTAGATTCTTTGGCTGCAATTGAGATATGTTGCAACCTGTGTCTGCGTCAAATCCTTGTCTTCTCTTAAATTTCTTATTCTTTCATACATATAAAATCACCTCAATATAATTATAATTTAGCGAATAATTCGCTATTGATATTTAGCGGAAATATCGCTAAAATTATATTAAGACAATAAATTGAAAGATAGAAAGAAGGCGGAATATGAAATCTATTTTGGAAGAACTGTATATAAGTAATATGTACCCTGATAAATTGATTATATCAAAGGACCCTGAATACTGTTTATTGAGTCAAAAAATTTCTGACATCCTGGAAATGTGGGAAAAGAAGTTTTCAGAAAATGATTATGATCAGCTTGAGACACTGTTGGATCTGCGTTCTCAAATGGGTTCGATGGAAGCCTCTGAATCCTTTATAAATGGATTCAGGCTGGGTGCGTTGATCATAATTGAAGTGGTGACGGGAAAAGATGAATTTGCACGTTGAAGAGATTAGAATATGCAAATAAAATGCTGATAATGTATAAAAGCTAAGGAATAATTCCGGTAAATTATTCCTTAGCTTTATTATATTTATGCCTTGAATAATCTTTGAATTTTATGATCCCTCCCTCGGCTTCCGGCGGAATATCATTATATTCATAGCCGGCATGGAGCTGGGCAGTTCTCTCTGTACCTTTATTGTCATCTGCTTAGTCGTCATTTATTGATGTCGACTTTTTAAACAATTAAAAATATAATGATAACAAGTTCAGAGCAACAATTAAAATAAATCAGGAAGGAGGTTGTGTTATGCATAAAAGCGATTATATTGTTAAATATCTTGCCAATTCAACTTCTGACTATGTGACCTCTGCTCAACTGGGCGATTTTTTAAGCAGCAGTACCCGTACGGTTTTGCGGTATATTCGTGAAATTCAGGCTGAAAGTAATGAACATGGATTTGAAATTATTTCAAACAAGGGTCAGGGATATCGTTTGATTATAAGGGACAAAGCTGCATTTCAAAATTATTTGTCCAATAGCTTGGCTGAGCATGAAAAAAGCGATTTGAACAAGCTGGAATGCCAGATTGCAAGGCAGCTTTTATTAACGGATTACATTAAATTGGATGATTTGGCTCAACAGTTCAATTATAGCCGTTCCAGCATATCACGAATAACCTCCGCAGTAGCATCTATTTTTGAGGGATATAATTTGGAATTGGAGAGTAAGGCGCATCAAGGCTTTTCAGTTCAAGGAAGTGAAATTAATATCCGTCACTGTATTAATAATTTGATTTTTAATAGCTTCACTATGTACCAAACAGCACGGATGCTGCAAGTTGATGATTTAGATTGGAATTCATTCAAGAAAGCGGCAACCGATATAGTAAAATCAAGAGGACTTAATTTTAAACAAGAATTACTAATACAGTTTATGAAGTATTGTTATATAGCGGTAAATCGCATCCGTAATAAGCGTTATGTTAACTTTGAACAAATTAAAGATTTAGAATTTGATATTGTTTCAGATGAAAGCTTGACTCTTATGTTAGAGCTTATTCAATTAATTTGTCCGGAGTTTGAAAAAACAACAGAAAGCCAATGGGAATTATATTACCTTGCCCTTGCCTGGGAACAAAGTATTTATCCTGTAGAAAAACTGCATGATCCTAATCCTGAAAGAATTAAGTTTTTCTTGGATATTGTTGAAAAAGCAGTCGAAAATATCAAAAACTATTACGGAATAGACTTTACAAAGGATCACCAATTTTTGAAAGATTTAGCCGAACATATTTCCATATGTTACTGGAAATACCTGTTGAATGTAGAAAGTGAAAATCTTTATCTTGATGAAGTACGTTCTAAATACCCAACAGCCTATTACTACTCTGTAGAGATAGCAGCTTGTATTAATGAAAGCACTAAGACA
>LOES01000035.1 GCA_001515955.1 Clostridia bacterium BRH_c25
CGTCCCCCATAACTTCGTAGCCTGGCCCTAACTCTCGTATCTCGCATCTCGAATCTCGCATCTGCGCACATTAGTGCGCATTCTTATATTATCACGCCAGAGCTTCGTCAAAACGTACATAGTTCAGCAATTTACTATCCTTGGACAGCCACAGGCCTACAAAACCTTCGTCGATTAATCTCTCCTGCTTCTCAAGATCACCAAGAGGTATTCTTAAAAGCTGACTTGTCTTCCTGGCACCTGCCGGCTGCAGATTCCTGTGAAGGATAAATCTCCACATTCCGTCTTTTCCATCTTTATCCGTTCCGTATTTTTTCTTAAGGGCTTTTACTCTTAAACCATTCTTGATTATGTTATACAAGCTGTAGAAATTCTGTGGAGATACAGTACAAAGTAAATGACTGTAACCAAATTTCTTTACCATTGGTATGGCTTGCTGCAGTGTCAAACTCTGCAGTGAATTTCCCCTGTATTCAGGATGTACTACTGTCGTTTCAAGGTGAGCCACCTTTGCCAGATCTTTTCCCGGCATATTTATATCATTTCCCAGATTCTTTTCCGACAAGCCCGGAAATCCTATATATCGATAAGCAATCAATTCTCCTGATTTATTGTATACGCCAATTAGTTTTGCTCCATTTTTCATATCCTCAAGCATCTCTTCATAAGAATCCATGTACAAAACCTGCTTGTTAGGAAGCCGGTCATAGACATATTTCTGGAGTGCAACTGCAGCTCTAAGTTCGTCTGTTGTTGAAAGCCTCATAACATACTGATCCTGTTCCGTTTTTTCACCTTTGTGCTTAATTAGCTTTCCTGTATTTAATACCATCTTATGTCAGCCTCCCTTCAAAATTCTATCGGGTTTAGTAAATTCTTTACATGCTGACAACTTAATACATCGTATTAAGTTGTCTTGTTTACATAATATTATCACAGGCAACTTGTATCTGTCAAATGGCATTGAATGCACGTAAGTATTCACAATGGTTAGAGTGAGAAAATGGTAAAAAAAAATTGTTATTCTTTCAAATAACAATTTTTACGTACAGGATATATATGCAGAAGTATTGTCAGTTCGTTCAAGGTCTTTTATGCAATTCACTCCCGGTTTACATATTTGTCTACCTTATCAGAAATATTTGTATCATTTCCCACATAAAGAATAATATCGTTTGCATAAAAAACTAATTTGGGTCCCGGCGACAGATGCAAATGTCCGGAGCGGTTTATTCCTATTATTGTTGCGCCAGTGTGATCCCAGAAGCGTACCGCACCGATGGACTTTCCTACAAGATGACTTTTTTCAGATATTTTCAGTTCCAGAGGATATATGATCCCAATATTCCTAAGCAGCATCGCCTGTTCAATAACCGAGTCCAACCGTTCAAAAACCAGCTTTTCAATTTCATTCTTTTTGCCCATCAGCTTGGTAATATCTTCTCTCAGGGACAATATCCTATCCTTGGACTGATATTCCTTAATAAAGGTATCCGCAGCCTCTTTTGATTTTATCAGAATACCTTTTTTTTCTATAACATTCACAACCTGCAGTTCTTCCAACAGTTTCAGTGCTCTCCTTATTGTTTCGGGAGAAACACTGTACTTTCCGGACAGTGTAGATCGACCTTTAACCATTTCGCCGACTTTCCATTCATCGTTAAGAATACTATAAGCTATATCCAGTGCTATTTTTTCATATTTTGCTATAGTGCTGCTTTTATTTTCCCCATGGTTCTTCAGATTCATTTCAACACCCTCTGAAATTATTTCTTTAATTATATATTTCGCGAAAAACATTTTATAACGAATAGGAAAGCATAAATTTCAATAATGTTCCGCTTTCCGTAAATGAGTTTCATCAAAGGCTTCCTTGAATGTACAATGTTTAAATTGGAGCCTTTGATACATTCTTAATTCAAGTTTCACAAAATGTTTTTCAGCTTGTACTGTCCATATCCGAGTTACTCCTGAGCCAGACTCGCTTCATGCCTCGTATCCAGATGTCTCAACTCTCTAAAAAGAAATATTCCGGTTATTATTGATGATGTCAAATCTGCAGTCGGTCCAGCCATAAGCAGTCCATCCAAGCCAAAGAATCTGGGCATTATAAGTAATGCCGGTATTAATACCAGTACTTGCCGGGATAGGCTTAAAAACGCAGAATGCTTCGGTTTTCCAACTGCCTGGAAATAGTTTGCCGATACAATTTGGAATCCGATAATAGGAAGGAATGCCAGGAAAACCGATATGGCTCTTGCTCCAAAATCTATCAAATCCTCATCTGTCCTACTAAACAAAGCGACTAACTGTGAAGGAAATATTCTAGTGACTATAAATCCTATACAGGATATTGTTGTTGCTGCAATAATAGCCAGCTTCAAGGTCTCCTTGACCCTGTCAAACTTATGTGCCCCGTAGTTATATCCAATAATGGGCTGCGCCCCTTGATTTATACCAAATATAGGCATAAGTATCAGCATGAAAATGCTTGAAACAATACCCATACCCGAGACAGCTATATCTCCCCCATATATAGTAAGACTCTTGTTCATAATGGCGTTTAACAAGCTTGCAGCGAGCTGCATCAAAAATGGAGCTGTACCCAAGGTAAAAATTTTCAGAACAATTTTCATACGCAGCTTCAGATTTCTTGCATGTACCTTCAAGGTACTTCTGCCGCCAAGGAAATAATACAGTACCCATACCGCCGACACAACCTGTGATAGGACAGTTGCTATTGCCGCACCTCTTATGCCCCATCCGAATAAAAAAATGAATATGGGATCCAAAATAGTATTCAGAATCGCACCGATTAACATTGTAAACATAGCAATTCTGGGATTCCCCTCAGCCCGGATGAAGTTGTTCATCCCAAAGCCTATAGTCTGTGCAACCGCACCCAGGAGTATTATGTTCAAGTATTCCTTTGCATATGGAAGCACTGCTTCGCTGGCACCGAAAGTCCTTAAGAGGGGCTCTAAGAAAATCAGGCCTAAAATAGAAATTATCATAGCCACACCAATCAACAGCACCATGGCATTTCCCAAAATAAGCTCCGCCTCTTCTTTCCTCTGCTCTCCCAATCTGATGGAAACCAATGAGTTTGCCCCCAGACCTATAAGCATACCAAAGGCCATGATTACCAGCATGATAGGAAAGCCTATGGTTATTCCTGCAATTCCCAAAGGGCCTACGCCATTTCCTATGAAAATCCTGTCTACTACATTATATAAAGCATTTACCAGCATTCCAATAATAGCCGGTATTGAAAACTTCAGCAGAAGCTTTGATACCTTTTCTTCTCCCAGTTGTTTAGATTGATCCATACAATTACTCCTCTTCTTTCTGCGAATTATTGCAGCAATAATAGCATTTCCCACTAAAGGCATATAATTACTGATTAATATAGTTATCATACTATATGTTTCTCACTAAATCCATCAAAAATAATTGCATTTCTTTAAACCTGCTTGCAGCAGACAGTTCCATTCTGATATAATGAATTATAGTTATTTTTTTAACGGGGTACGCTATGGAAAAGAATAGTAGAATTGCTGTAATAGGCATTGTAGTGCAAAGCAGAGAAGAAACGGCCAGAAGGCTTAATGAAATATTGAGCAGCTTCAGTAATATAATTGTAGGAAGAATGGGTATACCCTACAAAGAAAAGAATATATCTGTAATATCCATAATAGTTGACGGTACAAATGACGAAATCGGCGCATTGACCGGTAAGCTTGGAAACATCGATGGTGTTAAAGCCAAGGTTGCTTTGACATACTAGCAAATTGTGCAATACTCTGAGATGGCGGAGTTTTCCTACATCAAGGAGAATATGATATCCTGACGAGATGGAAAATTCTTATCGAAGGGGGAATACGCATGTTGAATAGTGCTGTTAACTCCTCCTGATTAATGCAGGGGGTTTATTGTTTTATTACATTTTATATTGTGGGAGGTTATATCGTGAATAATAATTCCAGAAAGACTCAGTTTATTACCAGAACGGCTCTTCTGCTTGCTTTGGTGATTACTGCCCAGCTGTCCGGGCGACTTTTACCCAACAGTAGCTTTGTAGTCGGACCCCTTGTAAATGCATGTCTGCTTATTTCTACTGCTCTTGCAGGAGTGTGGAGCGGTATAATAATTTCTGTTGTCTCACCCTTTGCATCACTTATAAACAATCATGCTCCTGTAGCAGCGGCATTACTGCCCTTTGCTCCTTTTGTTGCAATTGGTAATTCTATATATGTCCTAAGCTACTATCTATTGAGAAAGAAAAGCGCAGTTGCAGGTATAGGTGTTGGATCGGTATTGAAATTTGCTTTTCTGTACTCCGCTATCGGCATATTCCTGCAGATATTTGATTTCCCCAAATTTGCCAAGGTATTGACAACACTCTTCGGATGGCCCCAGCTTATCACAGCCCTGCTGGGTGGTATACTCGCCCTAGCTGTGATCAAAGCTCTCAAAGGCAGTATTGCAGAATAGAAAGTCGCTGGTCGCTAGTCTCCAGTCGCTAGGTTAGGGTAAGGCTTCGAAGGCTGGGCTGAGCCGCAGCTGTGCGTTATACCCGTAAGGAATACCAAGAAATCTAGAGACTAGCGACTCGTGACTAATTCCTCATATGCTTAAGCTGCCCGCCATTTTTCACAAGCAGTATCTCAGCCATAATACTGAAGGCTATCTCTTGTGCAGAGTCCCCTCCAAGGTCCAAACCTATAGGAGCGTACACAGCTTCAATGTCCGCCCTATTACAGCCTTCGCCCAAAAGCAGGTCAAATACATATTTTGTTTTTTTCCTGCTTCCTATCATCCCTAAATAACGGGCACCACGCCCTATCGAAGCTCTTAGTGCATCTGTATCACTCTCATGCCCTCTTGTAACTATGACTACATGGCAGTTCCTGTCTAAGGGGTAATTCCTGATGCATTCACCAATATTCCCTATATGGATATCACAGTCTGGGAATCGTTCAGGATTTGCGTATTCCTCCCGGTCTTCAATAATGACTATATGAAAGCCCAACAGCTTTCCTGTTTTGTATAATTCAAGGGCTATATGTCCTCCACCGGCTATAATCAGTCTTTCCTTTTCCTTGAATACCTTTATAAATATGCTGGCTTTTCCTCCGCACTGCATATGAAGCTCGCCGGAGTCATCAAGCTCAAGCTCCATAAGTCTGTTTCTCCCCTCATTCATGCATTCAAGGGCACATTCCCTGGCCTTGTTTTCAAAGCCTCCTCCCCCGACTGTACCAGCCGTACTTCCATCCTCAAATACAACCATCATAAAGCCCTGTTTGCCCGGTGATGAGCCCTGCTCCTCAATGAGAGTCACAAGTGCTGCTTTCCTGTTTTCTTTAACAGACCTGGCAAGCTGCTCTAATAGCGAATATTCCATGATTTCACCTTCCATATTTCACTTTTCTAAGATATAATATTGCCTCCAGTGCCCCTCCTGCTACCGACCTTGATTTGTCCGATATGGTAACACAATGTTCCTTTGTACCTCTCGGGTCCACATCTCCAATTTTCAAACCCTTCCACACCTCTGTTCCATCTGCAATGAGCCCCCTCAGAACTCCATCTATAAGGGAGCTTACAGGCTCACCTGCTACTTGCGCAACAATATCACCCTGCTTCACCATGTCCCCTATTTCAAAAATGTTCTCAATCACACCATCGGCCGGTGCACGAAGCAGCCTCTCCAGCGAATAACCCATGGTTTTACCAGGTACTCCCGTATCAGCTTCTGCATAGCCCTTATAAATGACTTTTCCCAGATTATGTCCCCTATTAGTCTCAATTACGGCGTCCACATCCGCCCCTGCTTCAAATCCGGGTCCGACACCTATTGTAATGGGAGCCATAGCCTTGTATGTTCCCATATTTTTCTTTGCCAATATGGCATCGACAATTGCTAAAGGCTTTAGCTCTTCACGCACCTTGCACTCATTGTCGCAAAGCACCGGTATATTATTGCCGTCCCATATTTCGTAGACATCTTCAATACAGCCTGCTTTTATTGCATGAACTCCCTCTACCTCTGCTTCTCCCTCCAGTACTGCATTGGCAAAGGACGCAAAGCGTCTGACAACAAGCGGCCTCTCAATCTCTGTCAGAAGCACACGGAAGCCGCATTTATAAAGTCTGTGCGCTATTCCTGTAGCAATATCTCCTGCACCCCTTATAATAATAGTATCATACATATTTATCCTCCATCTCAACCATAGCTTCATATTCTTCCCGGGTGTCAAAATCATGACCCGGCTTCTCATCAGTAAAATTGACGGCAATAAGGCTTTCTTCCAATTCCGCAAGCAATACTCTGCCCCCTGTATCTCCCTTGAGGCCCAGGAGCTTCTCCCTGAGTGAGGCTGCAAATATTGCAGGATTTCCCCTGGTTCCATTATACAACGGAACCACCGCACTGCAGTTTCCTGATATATAACTCTCAATCAATCTGTTAATGATGCTCTCTGTAATAAAGGGTTGGTCTCCAACCAAAAACATAAATCCATCTGCAGACCCACAGGAGCTTTCCACTCCAAGCCTTACAGAATGGCTTTGCCCAAGAACGGGAGAAGTATTGTCCACAATTTTTACTCCGTATTCGCTGCCTATTGAAGCTACTTTATCGCTGCTGCATACCAGAATAACCTCCCCAAGGGCTGATTTGGAAGCTGCAGCTATTACTCTCTCTATTGCCGGGACCCCACCTACAGGAAGCAAAAGCTTATCGGTTCCCATTCTCCTGGATAATCCCGATGCGAGTATAATGCCGCTTATCCTCTTGAATGCACTCTCAAAGCTCGAGTTCTTTATTCCGGAGATTATTATCCCTTCAAGCTCACACTTATCATACAGCAGTTTTTTTGCAATATCGGCCGCAGCTTTTTTCTCCCTTTCTCCCTCCGCCTTATTTAAGATCAGGTATCTTTCAGAAAGGGCCGGGGCTGCTTTGAAAAGCCCCTTTTTATGAACTGCCAGCCTAATTATCATTTCTGTGTCTATAATATCTCCCTCGCTGCAGTCAAGTATTTTGCAGAAATGCTCCGGCCTATGGACATATTCCCGGCACACTTCCTTGCCTATACTGTCCAGACCGATAAGCCCCAGCAGCCTGGTGGTATGTGAAGGTATTACCGGCTCATGCTCTGCCGGTGCCTTTATCGGCCTGCCCTTTGAACCGTCTCCTTCGACAATTATATAGTCAAATATACCCTTCAAGTATACGGCATCCAGAAATTCAGGACTGACTCCCATAAGCTTCCCCTCAGGTGAAAGGGACCTGCCAAAAACAGTAATGCAGTCGTCGCTTATGTTGTTAAACAAGTCCATGGATTCCTCATCAGAAATCAGCATTTCATCATAATGCTTCCTTTCGGGATAATATATAGCTGTAGTGGTGGTGGCAAGAACCTTCTTTCCTTCGGAGGACAACTCCCGGGCAAGCCGGAACATTGCAGAGGTTTTTCCTCCTGCCCCTACCAGACAAATCATCTCTTTTTTCTCAAGCTTAATATTTATCAGGCTATACAAGTTATTCATTTCTTACCTTCCAAATGTACAATTGGGGTATCTACAGCTTTCACAGTTCTGACAAAGTCCCCCGTGACCCATTTTTGCAATATCCTTTCTGGTCAGGACCTCCCCTGCAAGAATCCTTGGGAATACAAGATCAAAGACGGTAATTTTATGATACATCCCGCAGGCAGGTATGCCCAGAATGGGAATATCATTCCTATATCCAAGCATGAACATTGCTCCGGGAAGCACCGGTGAACCATAGGTAACTATGCGGTCTGCGACCTCTCTTATAGCAGAAGGAGTGACATCATCCGCATCAACGGACATCCCACCTGAAACAAGTATTATCTGCGCTCCGCCCTTTATTTCTGCTTCGATGGCTGCCTTTATCCGTTCCTTGTTGTCAGGTGCATAAGCAAGCTCCGTGAGTGTGCAGCCATAATCCGTAAGCTTTTGGGCCAGCACAGGCCCGAATTTATCCTTTATCTTTCCCTCATACACTTCTGTTCCTGTAACAATTATACCCGCCTTGAGGCTGGCCAGCTCTTTAAGCCACACTACCTTGCCCAGCCTGTGGCATATATCTTCAACTGCCTCTATATTCTTTTTATCTGTACATAAAGGGATAATCCTTGTAGCTGCTACATTCTTACCTGCATTCACCACTGTATTGTTATGAAGAGTGGAAATTATCACCATGTCAATATCATTTATAGTCTCAAGGGCTTCCAGGTTTATTTTCAGCAGTCCTCTGACTGCTGCCTTAAAGCTGATTTTACCCTCTGATGGGCTTGTAAGGCTAATCCCATCTCCCGCAGCCGCTGCAGCTATCCTCTCGGCTGCATCATCCTCATGGATGTCATCCGGCTTTAATTCGAGCACATATATATTATTCTTTCCCATTCTCTTCAGCTCATCAATGTCTTCAGGCCGAATCACATGGCCTTTTTTAAAAGCCGCACCCTTGAATTCACCAGGTACAATCTTTGTAAGGTCATGTGCCAGCATTGTTCCTACAGCTTCTTCCACCCTTATACTTTTCAAGGCTTCCCCTCCCTTATTGAGATAGTTTGCTTTGTATGCTATTTCTCCAATTCTTCCTTTACCTTGCATATTAGTTTGCCGGATCTCAGAACCTCATATGCATTTTTTATATCTATGGAAAGGTTTCTGTCTTTATCATAGAAGGGTACTGCCTCCCGGATGGAGTCATAAGCAGCCTTCGTACCCTTTCCCATTTTAATGTCGCTTCTCAGGTCTACAGCCTGGGCGGCGTGCATAGCTTCAATCCCCAATATGTAGAACAGGTTGTCAACAATTTTACGGGTCTTCTGTACTATGTATGGAGCATTATTGGCATGATCCTCCATATCCCCTGCCAATGCAAAAAAGTCAGAAATGGCAGGATTGGACAGATGTCTGATCTCGGTATCCAATGATGTAAATGTCTTCTGGATCGTCGCAAATGCAAGCACATTGTCAGCAGGGGAAAGGAACCTGGATAGTCTGGTAAATGCAGGATTACCCAGTTTGATTATCCTATGGCAGACTACCTTTGAAAGCTGACTCAATGCCATTCCCAGCATTTCAAAGCCCAAAGACCAGTTAGTAACCTCAAAATTTGAGCAGGATATTATCTTTTTATCATCCATTATAATACATGGATTATCATCTGAAGAATTCAGCTGTATTGTGAGCAAGTTCTCAACATAGGAGACTGAATCTCTGACTGCACCATGAACATGAGCCGAGCCCCTGAAGCTTAACGGGTCCTGTACGGGTTTTTTCCAATCAGGCTCCCAGATATAGCTTCCCTCCAGGTATCCGGTAATTTTCTCTGCACTGTACGCCTGTCCGGGGTATGGCCTTATACGGTGAGTTCTTATGTCGAGAGGTGAGACATTTCCATTCAGTCCTTCAAGGGATAGTGCATATATTATATCGGATATATCCAACAGCTCTTTAATATCATTTAATGCAAGTGCTCCTTCTCCTGCTGCAAGTGCATTGGAGCTTACTATCGCAAGTCCATCCTTCGGTCCAAGCACTACAGGCATCAGACCTGCTTTTTTCAGGGCTTCGGAGGAAGCAATCCTCTTCCCGTTATAGAAGGACTCTCCTTCCCCCAGCATAGCAAGTCCTATATGTGAAAGGCAAGCTATATCTGCTTCGCCTACAGAACCTCTTTCAGGGATTACCGGATGTACTCCTGCGTTCAGCATATCCGCATACATTACCGCTATCTCAGGCTGTATCCCTGTAGCACCTACTAAAAGTGTATTGAGTCTCGCAAGCATGATCGCCCTTACTTCCTGTTCGGAAGCAAATGGTTCAACCCCAAGACAGTGTGAATAAATGAGGTTTTTATTATATTCTTGAAAAAATTCCTTAAACACTCTTTTATCCTTATTCCAGCCAACACCTGTATTAAAACCGTAAACCGGTACATTGCTGTCAACCAGGTCAAAAACCAGCTGTCTTGAAGCCTTAAGCGTCTCCATTGCTTCAGGAGTAATTTCCACCTTTGTTCTCTCTCTTGCAACCTTGACAACCTGCCCGACGGTCAGGTCTTTTCCGTTTAAATTTACAGTCTCCATAATACATCCCCTCCCACTTCTTAAACAACTGTTCACTCTATTTCTTTTTGTCCTTGATCTTTATCATTATTCTTTCCGGAGTTGCAGGAAGCACATCAATTTTTATATCCAGTGCATTGTTAATAGCATTTATTATTGCAGGTGCTGCGGCAACCGTTGCAATTTCTCCAACGCTTTTTGCACCATAAGGTCCGGATTCCTCCCCTTCCTCTATGAGAAGGACCTTGACATCAGGCATATCAGGGGCATTAACAAGGAGATATCTTCCGAGCCGGTCATTCTGAATCCTTCCCTTGATGTCAAAGGTGAGTTCCTCTGACAGGGCCATACCTATCCCCATCTGTATCGATCCCTGTATCTGGCCTGTTACAAATTCCGGATTTATTGCTTTCCCTATATCATGGACTGCCAGAAAATCCAGCACTTTTACCATTCCGGTCACTGTATCCACTTCAACCTCAGCAAAGTTGGCACAATAGCTTGTAGGATTCCCCGGTGATTGATATGTCACGGTTTCTCCTGCTTCATCGCTGTATTTGGTTTGAATGATCGATGCAATATCTCCATAGGACATTCTGTCTGATTCCTTTTGCCTATTCCATATGAAACCATCTTTCATTACAACATCTTCTACATTGCATTCAAAAATACCTGCGCCGTACCTTCTGATTTTTTCTTTAACAAGCTGTGCAGCCTTCATTGCTGCTCCACCGCATACATATGTCACTCTGCTGGCCTGTGTCCCTGCAGAGTCAAAAGGACTCACAAGTGTATCAGCTTCAGGTATATATACCTTATCAATATCCATATCCAAGGTTTCGGCAACAATCTGCATCATAGTCGTATTCGTACCGCAGCCCAGATCGTGCAATGCTCCTTTAAGTACGGCGTACCCATCCCCGGAAATTCTCAGGGACATTGTAATAAAATCAGGATATGCGCCAAAATACCCATTCCCATGAGCACAGCAAGCCATTCCGACTCCACGTACGAACCTGCCTGCATCCTTCTTTCTTATGAATCTCTCTTTCCAGTTAAAGGCCTCAGCTCCTTTGGCAACACAATCAATAACTCTTGCATTTCCAAGGTCAGGGCCACCAATGGGATCCTTGTCATAAGGATGAACAAGATTCCTGAGTCTAAGCTCCACAGGGTCCATTCCGAGTTTTTTTGCAACATTATCTATATTTATCTCAGTTAACGCATGGACCTGCGGTGAGCCATAGCCTCTTGCAGCTCCGCCTATAGGTGTGTTTGTATAAACGCTGGTTGCACTGTACCTTTGGTTTTCTATTTTGTACAGCTTGAAGGCTTTTTTGCCCATAGCCATGGCAACAGCACTGCCGTTTGTTAAATATGCCCCTGCATCAACAAGCATGTAAATATCTCTTGCAAGTATATTCCCATCCTTATCAACAGCAGTTTTTACTGTTCCTATGGTTTTAGTCCTGGTTCTCGTTCCAATTATTGTTTCTGTTCTGTCCATAACAAGCTTGACAGGCTTTTTCATCTGACAGGAAAGGTATGCACAGACCGGTTCAATAGTCGGCTGGCCTTTACCTCCAAAGGAGCCTCCAAGGGTTGTTTTTATAACACGGACTTTACTTTCCGGTATCCCTAAAGCTTCAGCCACAATAAGCTGTACTTGAAAAATTACCTGGCAGGGTGACCATACTGTAATATTCCCGCAAGAGTCGGCAGCTGCAATGCAGGCATGAGTTTCCATTGCTGCATGATGCACCTTGGGGGTTTCTATCTTGTCTGTTACAACCAGGTATGCATTCTCCATATACTTATCCGGATTTCCACAGCCAAACTCTTTTTGGAATACAACATTGCCGGATTCATGAATCTTTACGGCATTTTCCTTTATTGCATCCTCCGGATTTATAATAACAGGAAGTTCTTCATATTCAATCTCAATAAGCCTTGCCGCCTTCTCTGCCGTATACTTATCAACCGCTACTACTGCTGCAACTCTGTCTCCGAAATAACGGACCTTGTCTGTAAACAAACGCTCATCCTTGACGACTTCCAATCCGCTTATCCATTTATGCGAATTGTACATGTTGTCCGGAGAATTCTTATATGTAAATACACCCTTTACTCCGGTTAGAGCTTCTGCTTTTGATGTATCTATATTCTTTATACGGCCATGGGCAATAGTGCTTAACAGCAGCTTGGCATGAAGCATCTCCGGAAGCACCATATCCCCTACATACTTGGCTCTTCCGGTAAGCTTCTCCCTTACATCATGAAGCGGCACATAAGTCCCAACGTACCTCATATCTTCTCCCACTAGCTGTCACCTCCGGTAATCATATCACCAAACAGCATATCATAAATATTAATGCCGATTCCCGTTACTTCATCTATCTTGTTCTCATATCTCTTTACTCCATTTATTGACTCCCTGACATGCTCCTGCAGCGCAGCTACAAACTTGTCTCCCAGTTCCACGGTCGGCCTGCTGCCTCTTAAGACATTTTCAGCCATTACTCCATGGTATGGAACCGGGGCCGCAGAACCAATAACAACACTTGCATCTTCTATAATCCCGATGCTGCGGTCATACTTAACTACAGTTGCTACATTGAGGTTTGCAATTACAACAGTTGTCCTGCTGCTTTCCCTGCCATACTTTCCGAAAGCACTTCTGCTGTTGTTTATACATGGAATAAGTATCTCAATTATTGCCTCATCCCTTTTCAGACTGTTCTTACTTATTCCTACAACAATTTCATCTATAGTCCTCAGGGTTACTTCGCCATTGCCGTTAATTGTCTTAATCTTTGCATCTGCAGCAAGAAGAGCAGGGATAGAATCCCCTCTGGGAGAGCTGTTTGCAATATTTCCCGCCATCCTTGCAGCATTCCGTATCTGCTTCGAGCCAACCTGCCTTGCAGCCTGTCCAACACATGCCGCATGCCTGTTTATGATTTCACTGTCTCCTATTTCAGCAAAGGTAACATTTGCCCCTATCTTTATAAAACCGTTCTCTCTTTTAATATGCCTGAGCTCATTTATTCCGGACATATCGATTATCCTTCCGGAATAAATCCCACTGTTTCTGAGCTTTATTATCAAATCGGTTCCACCGCTTAGAAGATACGTATTGGCATCCGCAGTTTTAAGATAGTCTGTAAGCTCCTTTACACTTTCAGGAGTTTCAAATAGAAACTGTTCCATTTTTACCCCTCCCAGTGCTTATTAACACGACAGCTTTCTTATCTTTCATAGTGTTAATAATGCACTTCCATTTATATTATGCTTCCTGTGATACTTCATTAACTGCTGCTACTATTTTGGTATAACCTGTGCATCTGCACAGATTACCGGCTATTGCAATCCTTATTTCTTCCTCGGTAGGATGAGGATTCTGCATCAAAAGTGCCTTGCAGGACATGAGCATGCCTGGAGTACAATACCCGCATTGTACAGCCCCGTTACTTATAAATGCCTTCCGGAGTACAATACCCGCATTGTACAGCCCCATTACTTATAAATGCCTTCTGGAGCCTGTCAAGCTCTCCGTCCTTTTCCAACCCTTCTACTGTAATGATTTCCTTTCCACCCATCTGTCCGGCCATTATCAGACAGGAGTTAACTGCCAAGCCTTCCATAATAACCGTACACGCTCCGCACTCGCCTTCACCGCAGCCTTCCTTTGTTCCGGTGAGCCCCAGATTCTCTCTGAGAACATCAAGCAGCCTTTTTCCCGGGTCTGCATCAATACTGCATTCAATCCCGTTTACTTTAAACTTAATATGCAATTTGCCTTCCCCCCAGTCTTTATAGAGTTATTATACTACAGGAAGCAATCATTATTTTTATTTTACATGAATAACGTCAATAAAAAGTCTACGATGTATAAATTTACTGAATTCTTTGATCTTTTTCCATTGAGTCCAAAAGCTCCCTTGCAGCATTTTCATGGGACATTCCGTTTCGTACTTTGCTGACAGCAGTGTTAAGTGCCGCAACATCAAGCTTGAACTCTTTGAATAGGGAATATAGTCCCGGATTGTCAGTTACAAGGCTTTTCCTTACCAAAGTCCCGGTATACTCCTCCTTGCCCAGCACTTCCAGTGGATCCTCCAAAAACTTTAGTTCGTATGCTCCAAATTTCCAATGAGGCTGCCATCCGGTTATTGCTATCCACTGCTTGCTTTTGTAGCATTTATCCAAAGCTTCAACCATTGAATCTTCATTTCCAAAATCAATGCTAAAGCCGTCAAGACCATACTGCTTCACCGTATCTACAGCCATTGCACCAATAAAGGTCTTCCTTTCAATGGAATAGATTTTACCTGCAAACTCTTTTGGATGATTCTTCATATCCTTTATTCCGTCAATAGTCACATACTTTGGCACCACAAAGCCATAACGGCAGCCATACATATTAGGTCCGATATTTTCCAGATCCTTCTCATACTTTTTAAGGAAAGCCTCCCCTGATACAGGCAGCCATGGAGCAAAGGTGCCGTCAACGCTTCCATCTGCAACCGCCTTGAAAAGCTCAACCGCCGGAACCTGTACGCCTTCTGCCGAGTAACCAAGCCTCCTTCTTACCAGCTCTTTGAACACCTGGAACTGAATAATGGAATCATCATATTCCCTGTGGGCTACCTTGACATACTTGAATTTGCCCATTTCCTCAGTAATGCTGGAAATCTTCGAGCTGAACTCCAATACCCTCTCATTAATAAGCCCCAGGGAAAAGGCCTGCCCTGAAACACTTGCATTTGCTTCCTGGGCTTCTGCAGAGGTTTGTTCTGTTACCGCTGAGATACTCTCAATTGCATCGTTCAAATTTTTACTATAGTCTGTCAGATTGCCGGTCTTACCCGATATATTGTTGATTTCCCCTAAAATTGCCTCCACCATTGAGCTGATATTTCCAAATGCTTTTTCTGTCTGCTCAACAGAAACATTCTGAGCGAAAATACTGCTGCTTCCGTCTTCAACAACCGCTACAATTGCACTGACCTCGCCTGTTATTTTGTCAATCAGCTCCCGTATTTCCACTGTGGACCGCTTAGTATTATCCGACAGCTTCCTGATCTCATCAGCCACTACCGCAAAGCCTTTCCCTGCCTCTCCCGCCCTTGCAGCCTCTATTGCCGCATTTAGCGAAAGAAGATTTGTCTGCTCAGAGATGCCGGATATAGCATTAATAATTTCCCCTATTTCTGTAGATACCTTGTTCAGATTCAGGACTGTGCTTTGTATCTCTCCGAATTTTTGCACTGTGTCTGTTATGTTTTTCTTCTGTATCTGTACGGCGCGATTCCCTTCCTCTACCGTGTATATAGCACTTTCCATCTTATTTTTGATTCCGGTTACATCCTCATCAATTGCTCTGATAAATTCATTGGTTCTGCTTATATCACCGGCAGCCTGCTGAACCATTTCAGCAATATGGGTATTTCCTTCTGCCAGTTCGCTGACAGCTGCAGTAACCTGTTTTGAGGACTCTTCAATAGATCTTGTATCTTCATAAAGAAGGTCCCCCGAGCATCTCACAGTTATTGAAGTTGACAATATATCTGCCGACAGCTTCCTGAGCTTACTGATAATACTCAGGAATTTGACCTCCGTCTCATCCAAACCTCCGGCAGGGCGGCTATCTGTCATAAAATCAAACTGCTGGAGCTTGTCCGCAAACGAGCTATGATTACCGGCAGCCATATTTTTGACAGCCAGGCTTATGCTCAGACAACACAGCCCTTGTATAGCTATAAAGGACGATATACTGCCCATACCTATTACCTCCGGCACACCGAAAAAGAGCAGTGCATTTAAAAGCACGCAAACAACAGATGCGTATAATGCTGTAAGCTTATATCTGTTTTTCATTTTCACAGAAGCTACCTCCAATATACAACACACAAAAGATATTCTTGTGTGATAATATTATCTTATCATTATGAAAGGAAAGCCTATCTTTCGATAGGCTTTCACACTTTAATTACATTGATTGGGTTGAAGAACCCGATAAACTGGTATTATCTATTACCAGAACCTCAGGGTCTATATGTGCTGTATCAGGATAATATGCCAAATCATATTTTTCCTGATTCACTATCATCTTCACAGTTCCATAAGTCAGAAGAATCATAAAGAATAGTATCGGGAAGCCCGCAAGTGTTGCCAACTGCTTGGTTGCGTCTATACCGCTGACCTTATCTCCTGCACAGATCAGGTTTATTATAGCCATCGATGCCATTGCAACACCCCAGAAAATCTTTATTCGTCCGGGTGCTTCCTGAGTCGGATCGTCATTTGCAGTTGTTGACAGTGAAGCTATAGTAGAAGTCATAGAGTCGCAGAGTGTAACTATTGATATTATTACCGCAACTATAATTACCCAACTGATTGCCGCACCAAAAGGATAAGCATCCAGGAACTTGAATATTGATATTTCAAAGCCATTTGTCTGAATAGCTTCCATAAGCCCTTGGCCCTGAAGCTGTCCATGTATTGCTGCTCCTCCGAATACAGAGAACCACAGAACTCCAAATATTGATGGAGCTATAAGGTTGACCATAAGGAACTGTCTTATAGTTCTGCCTTTGCAGAGAAGTGCAAAGAACATGCCCTCAAGAGGTGCATATGCAAGCCAGAAAGCCCAATATACTATAGGCCACCATTGAGGCCACAGTCCGCCGTCTATGGGACTTAGATACTGTGTCCGCGTAAAGAAGTTATTCAGGAAACCTCCAAAGCCTTGAGTTCCCAATGAAAGTATAAAGGTTGTCGGTCCAAATATGAATATAAATGCCATTATTCCCAGGAAAATCTTTGAGTTCTTGTCCGACAGCCATTTTATGCCTTTGTTCAGGCCTGAATAACTGGATATAAGGAATATCACAACCATTACCGTAACCACTGCTATCCATGTAACCTTTCCTTTAGGTATGCCTGCAAGCTTATTGAGTCCTATTGTTATCTGCAGTGTACCTACCCCAAGCACTGCTGCAACGCCGCCGAACATTGCGAAAAGACAGAGATTGTCAACAACAGCTCCGACACTGCCATTGATTTTCTTGCCAAATATGGGATAAAGCGTTGAACTGATCCTGAATGGAAGCTTCATGTTATAAATTGCAAATGCAATTCCAAGACCGGCCAGTGCATACATTGCGTATGGAATAAATGTCCAATGAATAAATACAGTCTCCATCGCGAAGATTGCTGCCGCTTCTGAGTTAGGTGCAATACCAAGCTCCGGCGGTGGCGAGGTGAAGTGCATAAGCGGCTCTGCTGTCCCCCAGAAAAGTATCCCTGTTGCAATCCCTGCACAAAGAGTTATTGCGAACCAGTTCCAGTAGCTGAGAGTTGGTTTTGCATCTTTCCCTCCGAACCTTATATCGCCATACTTGGAGAAAAAGAAGAAAGCACATACAGCAAGAAATAGAACGCTGGTAATCTGGAAGAGCCAGCCGAAATTCTTAAATGCAAAGCCCATAATTGTCTGCTCACCCTTTAAGAATGCTTCCGGTGCCACAACTCCCAATAAAATTGCCAATACGAAAATAATTGACATCGGGTAAAAGATTGCTTTTCTTATTTTGGCTTTGGTTTTTACATTTTCCAAATCGTCATGCCCCCTTTACTTATTTACAGCCATAAAGAGGTTGCTCAGTCGAAAATCATATTACTTATTCATTATTTCGTTTTAAAACCGATTTATTGATTTTTCGACTTCTATTCCTCCTAATAACTGTATCTTAAATATCATTCTAAAGATAAAGCGTCAATAAAAAGTCTAAATATTGTATCAAATCAGAAAAATAGTATAAAAAATGTCAAAATTATAACATATTTTTTTATAAAGCTGTCATTATATTAGTTCCTTTATATTCCTAGAATTGTATAATCATAAAAATTCTAGTCATTTATGTCAAATTTGTTAATAATTATTGACGTTTTACTGCCACGAACCCTTCAAGTTTTTTAATATATCAAGTTCATAGCAGTTCTTGATTTTTTTCAGAAGACCTATACCCCTATCACAATACTCCATCACCTGATCTGTAAGGTAATCGGAAAAAGTCTCCCCCAGCTTTGGATTGAAATCCATATTTTTTCTAATCTCAGCCTTAACTCTATATATAAGCGCAATTTCATAAGGATTCTGCATTATTTCCGCGTACTTTTCCGCCCTTTTTATGTATGACAAGGCTTCATCGTATCTGCTTTCTTTTATAAGCAGCAACGACATGTATGCGTAAGCAGTGGAGCGTCCCCAAAGAGAATTCAACTGCATGAATGCTTCAATGGCACCGGTCAGATATTTTTTAGCTTTCGAATAGTCACCCATATCATAAGCAGCTTGCCCCGCATTAGTACTGAATACGGGTATACCCCTTACAACATCTTTTTCCCGGCAAATATCAATTGCCTTATTATAATAGAATATTGAGCTGTAAAACTCCATGCTGCGCCTTTTACTCTCCCCTATGAAGTTATAGCAGGCTGCAATGTTAAGAATGTACTTCTCCCTATGATCCAGAGACTCGAATAGAGATATGGTCTGCTTCAATATATTTTCACCTTCGGAAAATCTTCCGTCCATCACCCGCTGCATTCCTTTAAGTCTTAAAAGTATGCACAGCTCCTCATTCAGATGACATTTTTCTGCGGCTTTGATTGCCTCCTCGATATATCCTTCCATAAGCTCTGTATTAAAGGTATTGATGCAAAAATATATCATCTGTTTATAACCTTTTATGGCCATATTGTAATCAGATATTCGAAGGGCATGACTGGTCATATCCTTTATTAGTGCGAGTCCTTGCTTGTAATCCCCCGATCTTATATATCCCCTTCCCACCATATGCATAAAGGACAGCTCTATTTTTTCCAGTTCCTTGCTATAGCCTTCATCCTCCTTGATTTCCCTAATAAGCTCCTTTACCTTTTCAAGATCCTCTGCCAGCTGTTCCTCGCTAATTTCAATAAATCCATCTTCAGCCGCACCATCCTCATAGAAAACCGGAAATATTTCATGGTTAATTCCCAGATACTGTTCCAGATTCTTTATGGTGTATTTTAATGCAGAAAGCCGATAGCCTCCGTTCATAAAATGATATATAAGCTTGGAATATAGAAGTGTATCTCTTTTATCGCCCTTAAGCCTGCTCTCCAGCAGTCTCGCTATCCTGGAATGGAGAATCTTCCTTCTGGACACTGTAAGTTGGGAATAAACAAATTCCCTCAGCTTCTGATGTGTAAAGGTAAAGCCTACATTTCTGACTTCTCCTTTTTCTTTGATAAGATTCTTTTCTTCCAGCTCTCCTATTATGTCCAGCAGCTCCAGTTCACTTTTCCCACTGACTTCCAGCAAGTCTTCCAAGGTAACCATATCAAAAAACAATGAGGTAATGTTCAGTATTTTCATGCCTTCTTCAGATACGCTCAAGAATCTGCTCCTTATAATGTCCTGCATCTTGGGCGAAATGGAATAGAGCTTTTCATTATGCTTCAGATTGTTGAGAAACTCAACTATGAAAAAGGTATTGCCTTCAGTTTCTCTGTATATCGAGTTCCCCAGCTCACTGTCGATATCCAGCCCGGGCATCATTTCGCTGGCAAACTCCATAGTCTCTTCCCGGCTGAATCTATTAAGCTCAATTGACTGAACGGACCCATATACCTTGGAATCAAGAATGAATCTTTCGATTTTCACTCCATGGCTTGTCCTTGCTGAAGCAATAAAAATAAGTGACTGATTTTTATTGTCCATGATTATCTCATTCATCAAAGAAAGGCTCATAGCATCAATCCAGTGAATGTCCTCAAATACCAGCAGTATTTTCTTCTTTCCGGCTACATGCTTGAATATATCGATAATTGCTTTTTCAGCTGCCTGATATTTTAATATATCTATCTGGTCGATGGGATTTTGTTCTACATAATCATCCTTTACTGCAAAGGACGGAAATATGCGGCTTACAATTCTCTGCAGCAATGCAGGAACCTCAATGCTCTCCTCCTCTATAACCTTGGAAAGCTGGTATAATATGCCGCTCCAAGGCTTAAGCAGGTAATTCTCCTCAGCCTTGTAGCAGTTTGTTTTTAGCAGTATAAGCTTTTCATCCTCTATGACCTTTAAATGCCTGTTGATCAATGAGGTCTTGCCAAGGCCCGCTTCCCCCAGTATAACAATTGATTTTCCTTTTTCCTCGCCGGTAAACCTGTAATAATTCTCACCAAGAAGCTTCAGCTCCTCCTGCCTCCCATAAAAGAACTCCTCCGTTTCATTCCTGGAAATTGTAAGTCTTACAGCCTTTTCTTTCACAATTTCTCCAAAGAGCTCACTGGTTCTTTGGTCAGGAGTAATTGAAAGCTCCTTTTTTAAAAGCTTTGAAAGTCCGTTGAATACATCTATGCTCTTATCATACATCCCCATTTTTCTATATACATTCATCAGAATCCTATAAGCTTTTTCATTGAATTCATCTACTGCAATGAGACTCTTGCAGAAAAGCTCAACTTCTGCAAGTTTTTTTTCTTTAATACATTTTTTAATCTGTTTATGAAGCTTGTTGGCATATGCATCTCTATACCGGTTTCTGGCAGAAAATACCCATTTTTCAAAGCTGTCAGCATCTTTTATAAGGAAGCCCTCCAAATATTCGCCTTCATAAGCCTCTATGCTCGTGCAGTCATCCTCCTTCAAAAATACATCAACATCCGAATCAAATGTGAATTCGGGATTCAGCATGATTATTGCACGTTTGGGAGATACCAATACATTATCATCAAAGGTCTTGTTCACTATATACATTGCATTTCTAAGGCTTTTTTTAGCTATCTCCTCATCCACTGATCCCCAAAGCATTTCCACAAGGGTATCTCTGAAGCATTGCTTTTTAACAATGAGATAATAGAAAAGCGCCTCTGCCTTTTTATACGGAAATATTATCCTTTCGCCATTCTTCAGAACCTCCGGTGTCCCGAACAGCTTGCATGTAATAGCAGTCATAAGCCTCACCTCCCATTCTGATCACTATTTTAATTATAAACTAAAAAACGTCAATATAAAATCAAAACTTGATTTTATATTGACGCAAAAGTAGAAGAATGCGAAGCATTCTTCAGACTCGAGATACGAGAT
>LOES01000036.1 GCA_001515955.1 Clostridia bacterium BRH_c25
TTTGCCAGCATTTTATATAATTCCATACGTTTCATAAGCCGCCTCCTTTATTTGACTGACCCCATCATGCCTTCTACGAAGCTCTTCTGCATAAGAAAGAACACCAGTGCCGACGGAATTGTAGTAATGATTATTCCCACCATAATAATACCATAATCCGGTGTATACGCCGAGCCCAAAGAGGAAATCAAAAGGGGCAGTGTCCGCTGATCCTTGGTTTGCAGGGATACCAACGGCCACATGTAGTTGTTCCAGCTGGACATAAATGTAATGATCGCCGCCGCCGAATAAGTAGATTTCATCATAGGCATATAAATACGGAAGAAAATCCCCAACTCAGAAAGTCCGTCAATACGCGCAGCCTGGATCGTTTCATAGGGAAAGGATTTCGTATTCTGACGGAAGAAGAAAATCAGGAACGCAGTTGAAAGAGCGGGCAACGCCACTCCAAGCTTGGTATTCAAGAGGTTCATCTTGCTGAACATTCTGAACAGCGGCACCATAAGCGATGAGGTGGGTATCATCATTGACAGCAGAATCAGTGAGAAAAACCTGTCCTTCATCCTGTTGCGGAAGACGACAAAACCATAGCCCGCAAGTGAGCAGACAAGCATGCTTGTTACGGTGATGATCAGCGCGAGTATGGCAGAGTTTTTGAAGCACAGCCACACATCTCCCGCCTGAATCAGCTTGTTAAAGTTGTTGGCAAGCTGATTGCCGAAGGTCAGTTTACCCATTGTAATATCTTTACTGACATTGGTTGCTCCAATGATTATCCAGGCAAAGGGGAAAATTGACAGGATTGCTGTTATTGACAGAAAAATATACTGTCCTGCTGCTACAGCTTTCCTCATGCGGATTTCTCTTTGAATATTAGCTGATTTTGTCATTTTTATCACCACTCACTTTAAATTGTATCAGCGATAGTATTGCAACCATGAAGAAGATTGCATAAGACACTGTTGAGGCATAACCGAAATCAGGTGCAAACTTGAACAGAAGGTTGTAAATATAATGTGAGATAGAAACCGTTGAATTGGCTGGGCCTCCATTTGTAATATTTACAACTTCGTCAAAGATTTGCAGCGTTCCGGTGGTAGACATTATTGCAGTCAAAAGTATAACAGGCTTTAACATCGGAACAATGATTTTCCAAAAACTATGCCATGGACCTGCGCCATCCACTTTAGCCGCTTCATAAATACTATTGTCAATATTCTGAAGGGCAGAAAGATAAAATATCATGTTGTAGCCGGTCCATCTCCATGTAATGGCCATAATAATTACGGCCTTTGCCCATATGGTGTTTAAAAGCCACGGAATCGGTTCAGAGATGATATGCAGATTCATAAGAAACTGATTGCAGACACCATCCAATGCGAACATACTCTTGAAAAGCAGGGAATATGCAACCAGCGATGTAACGCAGGGCAAAAAAATTGCGGTGCGGTAGAAGCCTCGAAAGCGCAGCTTAGGGTTATTAAGCATGGCAGCGAGGATCAGTGCCAGTACCAGCATTGCCGGAACCTGAATAATAAGGTATGTAAGAGTATTGCCAGTTGCCCTGATGAAAACAGGGTCACGGAACAGTCGTGCATAATTACTCAGCCCTGCAAAGGTAGTAACAATTCCCTTGCCCTTTTGCAGTGACGTGATAAACGATTGGAGCATGGGAAGCAAATTAAACCACAGGAACAGAACAATTGCAGGTGTGACAAATCCCCAGCCATTAAGATGAAACAGGGGCTTTTTTCTTGTTGTAGTTTTATTCATCGTTAGACTCCATTTCTGCTGATTCCAGTAAAAATAATAGTGCCCTACCACTTTACACAGATAAGGCACTATATTCTTTAGTATTTTTACTTACAGTAATTATAGTGCGGCATGCCGGCAGTTTACTGAATCTGTTGTTTTAACTGGTCTTCAACTGATTTCAGAGTAGTCTTAATGTCGGCACCATTGTTGATAATTTCATTCATACCTGTTACCAGGAAAGAATCTGCCTCATCAGAGTAGATTCCCAAATTGATTGACGGAATCTTCGCTGACCACTCTGAGAAATCAGAAAAGATCTTCTACCCGCCAAAGAACTCTTGTCCCTTGCCATATTCTTCACCTGAAGCAGCGGGCAGATAGGTACCTATAGCACCAACGTTGCTCAGGATGGTCTGGTAGAAATCTATGTCAGAAGCAAGGGTTTCCTTAAGGAAATCTGCTGCTATATCAGAGTTTGGAGCATTGTTGAGCACAAGCCAGCTCGAACCGCCACGGTTACCGTAATTGGTGCCTCCTTGGATTTCAAGTCTAGGCATATGTGTAACCGCCCATTTGCCTGACTGCGTCGGTTCTGCCTTAATAGACGGTATGATCCAACAGCCTGTTGTGATACTTGCAACATCACCGTTGTTCAGTGCAGCGACCATTTCACCCCAACCTGTAGTCAGCTTGACTATACCTGAATCCATCAGGGACTTGTAAACCTTGGCACCCTCAATTATGGCGGGATTGTTCGCAATATTAACATTGCCATCATTATCAAAGTACCAAGCACCTGACGACCACATAATATCTCTAATGATGTTCACTGAGTTCGGATCGAGAGTCAACATTGCTTTTCCAGTCTTTTCTTTAACCTTTTTACCGATCTCGATGAACTGCGACCAGGTGATGTCTTTCAGGTCATCGGCAGTGTAGCCTGCCTGCTCAAGGTAATCGGTTCTGTAGAACAGTCCTTCTGTGCCCATGTCAAAGGGTACACCATAGGTTTTACCATCCACGGTCAGCGTCTTTACCTTATATGAAGCAAATTTTGAGAAGTCGATCTTATCTGTAAGATCATAGAAAGCTCCCGGGTAGGATGTCAAGTTTTTCTGTATATTGGGATCTTCGCAGAGAACAACTTCAGGCAATCCTTCGTTCACACCTGAGGTCAAATTTGTGTTCAGCTTCTGAACTACATCATCATATGAATATTTCTGCACATTGATTGTAACATCCGGATGCTTTGCTTCGTAACGCGCCTTGGCCTCGTTCTTAACGTTCATAGCCTACATAAAACATGTTTATACTTTATAGATTTGCAAGTGCTATTTATATATTGAATTGAATTCTGCATATTTATAGGAGCTGCTTTATATGAAAAAAATACTAATTGTAGATGATGAACTCATTTTTCGTCAGGGAATCCGATATATGGTCGATTGGGAAACCTACCATTATACGATTGTTGGCGAAGCCACAAACGGTAAGAAAGCGTTGAAACTGATGGACAAGCTTTCTCCTGATATTGTATTCTGTGACATTGTAATGCCCATTCTAAACGGTGTGGAGCTTGTCAAAATAGCAAGTCATCGCTTCCCGTCTGTTAAAGTTGTAGTTCTCAGTAATTTCGATGAATTCAATAATGTGCGACAGGCATTTAAATTCGGAGCGTGTGATTATCTGCTAAAATCACAAATTTCTAAAATTGAACTGCTTTCCTGTTTGGATAAGCTCAATCTGCAAGATAAGGAATGCAAGGACAGTCCCTCAGTGTCCCTTGCAGAGCTGGCAAAGCAGCTTCTGGATGGATTCGCTCAAGAGCCCTTTGTGGCATTTGATACCCTGCTCTCCCAAAAGATGAGTGAAAAATATTTTTATATGATTTACATGGAGCGTTTTGAAACTGCAGAGGGTTCCAGCGACCTGATTTATGAAATCCTGGAGGTGTATCTCAATAAATATACCTATCTGTCACTAATGACCAATCATCACGGTTGTGTAGTTCTGATCAACGCCGCGCAGGCTTTGCCTCCCTATCTCGTATCTGCGCTGTTTCAAAAGCTTGATTCACTGTTTCCTAACTGTTTCTGCATCCTAAGCAATCCATTTTGTAGAGAGGACAGTATTAAAGTGGTGTTTGACCAGCTTTGCACACTAGCGAAGTATTCAATCTTCTTTGAGGAGCGCGTTTGCTTTTTTGAATCCGACATCGTTCCTCATTTTAAAAAGCTGTCCTTTTCATTTGAGCTGTACCACGAATATGTCCGGAAATATAATTTTGCGGCGGCACAATCGCTTATGTTGTCATACATAGAGCGCATCAAGTCAACGCTTTCAATGGACCCCTTTGAGTTTAAGAAGCTTATTGAAAATATCATCTACAACACCATCGGTGAGATTAAAGCAACCCTTTGTGATGATCCTGCGCTGGATAATATCAAGCTCAAGCTGTTTAAGAATATCGATAAGGCATTTCCAAGTACATTCCTTATATGGACTCCTACATTATCAGTTTCATGGATTTAAAGACCATTTTGAGCGATTTCTACACTACTCAGAACTCGCTGATATATATTTCCCTGGTAATTGTACTTCTGCTGCTTGCAATCATCGCCATCATCGTCAATCGAAACCTTGCCCCGCTTAAGATGCTTTCCCAGACCATGTCCGCTCCCGAAAGTGTTATCCCTCAGCCAGTTACAATTTCTTCCTCTGCTGAAATTGATATCGTTAGCAACTCCTACAATGCAATGGTTGAAAAGCTGAACCACTATCTCAAACAACTAGAGATCGAATATAATGAACGCCGTGAAATTGAGTTGAATTTACTGCAAATGCAGATCAATCCACATTTTCTCTATAATACCCTAGGTTCAATTAAATATCTGATCACGCGCAATGACGAAGAACAGGCATGCACAAGCATTAATTCTCTGATTTCACTCCTGCGCAGTACCCTGAGTAAAACAGGAACCCTCGTCCTTATAGAGGAAGAGCTCAATAATGTACAAAATTACATCAATATCATTTCCCCTCGCTATGATAATTTTATCACTACCAGTATGTATGTTCATGATGACTGTCTCTCTTACAAAATTCCAAATTTGATTTTGCAGCCCTTTGTGGAGAATGCCTTCTTTCATGCTTTCCAGAAAACTCAAAAGGGTAAGATCAGCGTGTTCATTACGCTGATAAATAAAAATATTATATGTGAGATTATCGACAATGGCGATGGTATTGAGCCTGATGTGCTGAGTGCACTATTTGATGAACACTCCACAGTAAAAGCAAGATCGGCATCCAGTATTGGCATCACTAATGTTATGGAGCGTCTGAATATGATCTACCCCAAGGAAAGCTCCCTCCGCATCATCAGTGAAGCAGGTTACGGCACATCAGTAATTATCACTTTACCGGCACAAAGCTATTGATTTATATATTTTGCAATAAACATTGTACATAGATCTATAAAAATACAGGTGATACATAGTACCACCTGTGCATTATGGCAAACATTGAATATTATTTAATGTTCTCAACTGATGAAGTTAAGCTGCTCTTTCCTATGCTCCTGCTTTGTCTTTGTATTCTGTAGAGTATTCTCATCCATATGGCCGCCATGATGCTGAAGGTAGTGATTTCAGCTACATATTCATGCTTGCCGTAAGCGATTATATTCCTGAGGTTTTCCATTTTCTATATGCATATCGCTTGTCCTAAACAATTATAATATCCCTGGTGGATTTGTTCAAAACCTCTTTTCCGCTTTCTGTCACCAGAACAATATCTTCCACTCTCATACCGAACCTGCCTGCTATATATATCCCCGGCTCAACGCTGAATGTCATGCCCGGCTCCAGAACCTGAGCGTTTCCCTCCTTGATGTACGGCCCCTCATGCACAGCCATGCCTATTCCATGTCCTGTCCTGTTCAGGAAACAATGTCCATACCCTGCCTCTCTGATCACTGTCCTTGCAGCCAGGTCCACCTGCTCTGCCGTTATTCCCGGCCTTACAAGCTCCTCAGCATCTGTATTTGCCCTGACTACTATATCAAATATCTTCCTCTGCTCCTCTGTAGGCTCCCCCACAAAAATAGTCCTTGATATATCAGAACAAAACCCGTTATACCTGCATCCGAAGTCTAATATGATTATATCCTTCTCTTCAATTATTCTCTCATCCTTGTTGTAATGAGGCCTTGAAGTATTGGGACCGGAAGCTACGATAGAGTCAAAAGCCAGACCTTGGCCTCCACATTCAATGAACAGCTCCTTTATTCTATTGCTGATATCTCTCTCAATTAATCCCGGGCGTATATATTTTATGATCTCACCCATAACCCTGTCTGCTATTTCAGCAGCTTTCCTCAGAAATTTCCTTTCTTCCTCACTCTTTATCAATCTCATTTTCTCTAATACCCCGCTGCCATTTGCAAAGCTTACATTCAGGCATTCCTGCATGTCAAGCAGGTCTACAGCCCTTACACCGTCATTAACACCCATTGCCATATCCTTGATTCCATACTCGTCCCTTGCCTGGACTACTGCAGACAGGAAGCCGGCAGTATCACTCCAGACATAAATTTTTGATTCATTTCCCAGCTTCTCTCTTGCTTCTTCGTAATATAATTCAGGGATTATGTGAAAAAATCTTCCGTCTGACAAAGCGAAAAGCGCCTTGAACCTTTCATCAGGGTGAAAGTGCAGACCGGTAAGATACTCCAAATCAGATGATGGTCCGACTATCATGGCATCCAAGCAGTTTTCCTTCAACCTGCGGGATAATTCTCCTATTTTGCTGTTTTGCGACATATATAATACCTCCATGCTATATATAGTTTGTTTGTTCCATATTATACAATTATACCAGACTTCTATCAAACCGGGCTAATGAGATGACACGCAACATAATGGTTGTTTCCTGTTTCCTTCAGTTCAGGCTGTATTTCATGACATACGGATTTTGCATACCTGCACCTCATTTTAAACCGGCAGCCTGCCGGTGGGTTTATTGGACTTGGCACATCACCTTCTAAAAGTATCCTGCTTCGATATTTTTCAACCTTTGGATCCGGAATAGGAATTGCAGAGAGCAGTGCCTTGGTATACGGATGCATTGAGTTGCTGTACAGCTCACTGCTTCCTGCCAGTTCCACCATTACACCCAGATACATAACTGCAACCCTGTCGGAAATATGCTTCACCATACTCAGGTCATGGGCAATGAAAAGATATGTAAGCCCGAGTTTATGCTGCAGATTGATGAGTAAATTCACCACCTGAGCCTGAATTGAGACATCCAATGCAGAAATCGGCTCATCACAGACAATAAACTTAGGTTCAATCGCCAGTGCCCTAGCCACACCTATCCGCTGTCTTTGCCCTCCGGAAAATTCATGGGGAAAGCGGCTGGCATGTTCCTTGTTCAGTCCTACAATTTCCAGAAGTTCATATATTCTATCCGTCCTGTCCCTGCCTGTATATAAATTGTGTATATCAATCCCTTCCCCTATTATATCGCCAACTGTCATCCTTGGATTCAATGACGCATATGGGTCCTGGAAAATCATCTGAGCCTTTTTACTGAACTCTTTTGACTCGACTTTGTTCATTTTGTATATATTGCTTCCTTCAAACAATACTTCACCGTCAGTTGCATTATATAGCTTAATCATTGTTCTTCCGGTTGTGGATTTTCCGCATCCGCTTTCTCCAACAAGTCCCAGGGTTTCTCCCTTATTGATGGAAAAGCTTAAGCCATCTACTGCTTTAAGTACTTGGTTATTTCCTACCTGGAAGTATTTTTTCAAGTTCCTGACCTCTACTAAAACAGAATTATCACTTGCCATAATTAACCTCCCGAGCTTTAGAGCGCTGCTTATCCTTTGGAGTTTTTTCATGATGAAGCCAGCATGCGGTTCCATGAGTATCATTTACCTGTATCATTGGTGGCTCCGCCATTGTGCATATTTTCATTGCATACTCGCATCGAGGTGCAAAGGAGCATCCGACAGGGGGCTTGAATAAATCCGGTGGTACCCCTTCAATTGAAGCCAGCATCTCTTTATTCTCAGAATCTACTCTCGGCATTGATTTTAGAAGTCCCCATGTATAGGGATGTCCCGGGCTGCTGAATATTTCATCGCAGTCTCCTGATTCAACTATCTTCCCTGCATAAAAGACCAGAACACGCTGTGCCATATTTGCAACGACTCCTAAGTCATGGGTTATCAACATTATTGAAGTATTAAACTTTTTTTGAAGATCCTTCATCAAATCCAGAATCTGAGCCTGGATTGTAACATCCAAAGCTGTGGTCGGCTCATCAGCAATCAAGAGCTTAGGATTACACGCCATAGCTATTGCTATCATTACACGCTGCCGCATCCCGCCGCTGAATTCATGAGGGTATTGCTTGACTCTTTTCTCCGGATTTGGGATACCGACCAATTTCATTATTTCAATGATTCTTCCATATACCTGCCTTCTGTCTGCATGCTGATGCTTGATTATTACTTCACCTATTTGTCTTTCTATTGTCATGGTAGGATTTAATGAGGTCATAGGGTCCTGAAAAATCATACTAATCTCTGCCCCTCTTATTGGGCGGATCTGTTTTTTTGTAAATGAAATTATATCTCTGCCATTAAATATTATGCTCCCGTTTTTAATTTTCCCGGGAGGTTCCGGTATAAGCTTCAAAAGCGCCTTTGCGGTAACACTTTTACCACATCCTGATTCACCTACTATGCCAATGCATTCTCCTTCGTCCAGATGAAAGGATACACCCCTGACTGCCTGCACTTCTCCTCCATAGGTTTTAAAGCCTACCTCCAGGTCCTTTATTTCAATTAATCTGCTCATTTGTCATACCTCCACTATTTATTCCGCCCACGCAGTCTCGGATCTAATGCATCTCTCAATCCATCGCCGAACAAGTTCAAAGCAAGCATTGTAGTACTTATGAAAAACGCAGGTATGAACAATTGGTAGGGATAAGCCCTAAAGACCGTTGCACCTATTCTTGCCAGCTGCCCCCAGCTGGTTTGAGGTGGTTGAATCCCCAAGCCGATATAGCTCAGAAATGCCTCTGTAAAAATTGCATTGGGTATTGCCATAGCCAAATTAGTGATAATAAGCCCCATGATATTTGGTATTAAATGCATCGCTATTATACGAATGCTGCCAGCTCCAAGAGTTTTTGCCGCTAACACAAACTCAAGATTCTTAAGCTGTAGTATCTGCCCCCTTACAAATCTGGCACTGCCTATCCAGCCAATAATGACCATGGCAATTATCAGACTGGCTATTCCGGAATTAAGCAGCATCATTACAAGTATCGCAACAATTATTGTAGGAATTCCATAAAGTACATCAATAATCCGCATTATAAACATATCCAGTTTTCCGCCAAAGTAGCCCGAAATCCCGCCAATAACAACACCTATGAATGTATTTATTGTGGTAACGACAAAGCCTATCATCAGCGATACCCGTCCACCCATCCATATTCTTTCCCACATATCCCTGCCCAAAGAATCAGTTCCAAACCAGTGCTGTGCGTTTGGGAGTAAATCTGTAGCATCAGGATTATTTGACTTAAAGTCATATGGCGTCATATATGGACCTACGACAGCAAGAATAATATACAATAAAATAACA
>LOES01000037.1 GCA_001515955.1 Clostridia bacterium BRH_c25
GCGTTAGACTTTTCTTTGGCGTAGTTCCTTAGTACCATCAAGATTTGTATATTATTCCGTGCTATACATGGCTGCTCGATTGCCGCTACTTTGTCATTTGCCTCTGCAGCACCCCATCGAGTAATTCAATGAGGTGCTGCATTTTATATCAATTATTCAAATTCTTTAAACATCTTTTCAAAGTCCTCAATACTGTCCTTAACATGATATACATGCTTATCCTCAGGGAATCTTTCATTCTTTACATCATCCACATATTCTTTAAATGCATTTGTAATTACTTCTGCAACATTGGCATATTTCTTAACAAATTTCGGTGTAAAGGCCTGGAACATGCCCAGCATATCGCCGCAAATAATCAATTGCCCGTCACAGGGAAGCCCTGCACCGATAGAATATACGGGAATACTTAATTTATTACTGATAAACCCTGTTAACTCCGGTGGTACAGCTTCTAATAATAATGCTCCCGCCCCTGCTTCCTGGATCTGAATAGCATCTGCAATCAGTTCTCTGGCACTTGCAACGTCTCTTCCCTGTGCCTTAAATCCACCCTGCTGCCCTGAGCTCTGGGGTGTTAAGCCTATATGCCCGAATACAACTATTCCGGCATCGCTTATTGCCTTAATCCTGCTGAGTACTCTTCTGCCACCTTCCAGCTTTATTGCGTCCATATCTGCCTCTTTTAAAAAGCGGCAGGCATTCACTACTGCATCTTCATCAGATACCTGATATGAACCGAAGGGCATATCACCTATGGTAAATGTATTTGGTGCACCTCTCCTTACTGCCTGACAGTGTGAAATACAATCCTCCATTGTTACCGGAACAGTTCCCTGATAGCCCAATACTACCATTCCCAAGGAATCTCCAACAAGGATCATATCCAGGCCCGCTTGCTCCGCAAACGAAGCCATGGGAAAATCATATGCTGTAATCCAGGATGCTTTCTCGCTCTTTTTTTTCATTTCTACCAAATCAAGAATTGTCTTTTTCTTTGCCATTTTGCTCTCTCCTATTTTCTAATATTATTTATCCATGCTTTATCCTGATTCATCATTTTTATTGCAGCATAAACTGTTATGAATTGAACAAACATGATCGGGAAGCCCATGAGGCCTGAAACAACCTCCAGTGGAGCCAATCCCCCTATTCTCATAAGTAACAATGCAATAGCTGAAATCATAATGGCTGTAATAAGACGTACTTTTTGAGAAGGTTCGGATTTGCTCATGTCATCGGTACTTGCATAAGCTGCAATAGAATATGTCGTAGAATCAAGAGTTGTAATCAAGAAAATCATTGTCAGTATGGTAAATATCGCCATGACAACATTAGGAATCGGCAGCGAGGCAAGGACTTCACCAATGGCGACCATTGATCCTCCGCCATTTTTCACAATATCAATTACAGGAACAGCACCGCTTAAATATTGATGCATGCTGAGTCCTCCAAGAATACCTGTTGCCAGCCATGAAATCATCAATGGTGCAAAGAAATAGGTCAGTATCATCTCTTTTATTGTTCTGCCCTTTGAAACTGTAGCTGCAAAGACACTGTGCAGCAGAGCCCATGTAGCGCAATAAGCAAACCAGAATACCGTATATCTCTGAACTCCGTCTGCCGCTCCTGTTCTTAAAGAGTCACTATAAAATGAGATGTCTATGTAATTTTTAAAAAGGAATCCCAGACTGTCTGTGAAGTGGTTAAGTATGAATACCGATGGTCCTATCAGCATAATAAGTATGGCAAATGCACCTGCAAGATACATATTGAACACACTCAGATTTTTTATGCCTTTCTCTATACCCAGGTATGCACTGGCTGTAAAGCATATTATCCAGATGATAGTTATTATTAAAGTTAAAGTAAAGTTAACCTGCAAACCGAACATTTTAGATAAAAGCGTTGTAACAATCGGTGTCCCCAGACCCAGAGTAACGGATGCACCTGCTACTATACTGACAAGGAATAGAATATCCAGGAACTTTCCACCCAAACCATCGGTAAATTTATCTCCGAAAATACAACGGCATGCCTCAGATATTCTTAGCAGCGGCCTCTTTCGGACATGGAGTACATAGCCCATAGCCGGTGCCGACATTACGAAAATTGCAAAGGTCTGCAGGCTCCAAAGAAACATACCGTAAGGATTTCCCCACATCAGTGCTTCTTTTGACAGGGGTTCAAGACCGAAGGGCGGATCTATGGCAACAGAAGCCCACTGCATCATTCCTGTACGCATAATGGTTGACCCAAGCCCCATTGCTATAAGGATAGAGGCATACTGGAACAAGCTGAATTGAGGTTTGTCATCCGGGTTGCCCAATACAACCTTTCCGTATTTGGAGTATGCAATAAAGAACCCTGCTCCGACAAGAATAATCGAGTACCAGATATACAGCCATCCGAAATTATCGACTATAACATCAAAAATACTATTGAGAAACGCTATTGATGAAGTCTCATTCATTGCAAAAGGTATACTGAAAGCAACAAGAACAATCAAAGATGGTATTAATATCTTATAGTCTATTAGAGTATTTTTTACTGAGTCATCCTTATTCAGTTTAAGCATTATTAATCCCCCTTTTTATTTTTTTCTACTTCGCCTTTGGCTCCATAGGAAAATCTATCAATACTTCACCGCGGTCCTTTCCGACAACAGAAGCATTTGTCACCAGATAATCACCTTTTCCACTGCCGACCAGCCATGACAGGATATGGAACACCATACCTTCTTTGAGTACAAGATCACTGTAACGCCGCAGGCCGACCACCATGCTCCCGCCGACCCATCCGGGAGGGAATCCGATACCGACCATATAGCCGCAGTGATGGCGCGTATAATGTGAGAGTCCTGCCGCATCCACTACCTTCTGCCACTCTTCATATACATCGGCGGCTCTGTTGCCCTCTTTGAGGCTGCCGATCACCGAGTTAAAGGCGTCAATACATACCTTTGAAATCTCCATAGTACCTTTTGGCATATCTCCCAGGAAGAACATTCTGCCCATGGGAGCATGATAATGCTTGGCAGCTCCGCTCATCTCAATAAACAAGCGGTCTCCTTTTTCAAGCTTTCTGTCACTCCAGGTTACATGCTCCATTCCCAGAGTTGGAGTGGAGCGGACAAAGGGCTGGAATCCCGGAGGGTCTCCCCCCGCAAGGCACATGGCCTTGTATATTTCAGCTGCAATTTCATTTTCTCTTACACCTGCATCAAATGTGTTTGCAGCAGCTTCCATCATCTTTGTGGAAACCTTTGCAGCCTTCCTGACATACTCCATTTCAAAGGGAGACTTTACCGTTCTCAGCTTGTCTATCTCATCTGAAAAATCGTTCCATACAGCCTTATCAAGCCCGGAATAGATTCTCTGACTGTTTTCAAGAGGAGCAAACATAGTTCGCTTCTCCATTCCCAGGCGGCCCTTATCCAGCCCCATCTCCTTGATTTCACGGACGACATGGTCTGCAGCGTTTTCATGATCCAAATATCCCACGAACTTGGCATTCTTCAGCATCGCTCCGACTGATACACTTTCCATCTGACGTATTACCAGACGCATTTCCTGTTCCTTCGGGACTACCAGTATGTGCGGAGCAAAGTAGCCGAAATGGTCAAGTCCGGTAAGGTAATAGATGTTTTCAGGGCTGGTTATAATGCAAGCATCCAGGCTGTTTTTCTCCATTGCTTTACGAACATTCTCTACTCTTATACTTAGTTCACTAATTGGGAAAGGATTAACTCCACTCATTGGAAATGAATCAGGCTCGTAATCATTACTCATTACTAATAACACACCTCCTGTTTTGAATACCCTCACACAAGGTTATTTTTAATAGCTCTTAAATACACTCCCCCTTTTTAATATGAATTCCTGACTGTGTGAATTATCCCAGGCACAACTCCTTTTCAACTCTTTTTGCAGACTTTGTTATGCATAATCCACCCAAGCCTGTGCATCTGAATTCTCTTGGCATTAATAGTCCGACATCCATCATGGCCTTTATAGTTTCATCCAGTGGTATGAAGGGGTCAAAGCCATTCAGTACCATATTGGCAGAGAGAATTCCATTTACAGCTGCCATCGGGTTTCTGCCTACACAGGGTACATTCCCGACACCTGCTACAGGATCACATATAAGCCCGAGTATATTCTGTATTGCCAGGGAAGCAGCAGCAAATCCCTCTTCAACACTTCCACCCAGCAGCTGAACGATTCCTGCTGCCGACATACTGCCGGCGGCACCATTCTCCGCCTGACAGCCACATACCTCAGCTGCAAAAGTGGCTTGATGGTCAATGAATACTCCAATAATTCCTGAAGCCAGCAGTGCTTTAGCCGTATCTTCATCTGATAGGCCCATCTGATCCCCAACAGCAACAATTGCACCCGGGAGAACCCCGCAAGAACCACCGGTGGGTGCTGCGACGACTTTTCCCCTGCAGATGTCATACTCCATGATACCGGTTGCCCATACCATCACCTTGTTCAACATTCCCATATCTATCATTCTGGCATTCTCTTTTTTCATATTTCTGTCAATGGTCCCTGCTTTTGACGGCAAGAAGCCTCTCTTTTCAAAATTGCCTTCGATTGCCTTCAATGCAGATTCTCTCATAACCCTTACAATGCGGGCCATCATTTCAACTATTTCATTCCTGCTTTTTCCACTGATTGCTTCTTCGTAATCACATGCCAGCTCCCAAAGAGTACTGTTTTTTGTTTTGTTATACTCCAACGCTTCTGCAGCATTCATGAAAGGTACTTTGTCTACTATTCTCTTTACTACGGGTAAAACAGGTTTTATGTGCTTTACGAGTATTACTCCCGGTAAATTCTTAAATTGTCCCAGAAGCTCATCAGATATTTCCGTATCTAATTTGATATCTATCAGGTACCTATTAATCTCTTGGCTTTTTTCTATTCTGGCTTCGAAATTTAAATTGGTCTTTCCAAGCAACATCTTTATTTCTTCCAAGGTTTCAGGCTCTTCTGTTATAACAAGGACATCAATACAATCACCTTTTAAGGATACTGGGAATGCACCATATTTCGTTATCTCAAACATTCCTCCACCGGTTGAAGCTGATTCTATACTTATTTTCCTGCCGCTTTTGCCTTTAAGGTTTATTCTGGCGAAATTGGGATGTATATCTCCTTCTATGCTTTCGATCTTAAAATCTACTTTTACGTTCTTTTCCTCTGCAGTTTTAAGAGACTGTTTAATTTTTTCATCAGATATGTCAATGCCTAATATGCCGCCCACAAACCCATAGTTGGAACCCTGAGCTATATAGGTTGCAGCATATGATCCATTCCGGTCGAATTTGATTTCAATTTCTTCTACTTCGTCATCCAGCAGCATATTCGCTACTTTTCCTATACGTGCCGGCCCGGCGGTATGGGAGCTTGATGGTCCTATCATAATAGGGCCGAAAACCTCGTTGAAAATACTACATGGTTTTTTGTTCACCTTATCCCACCCCTTATATCAATTTTTTGTGAAATATCAGTGCCTTTACTGTTCGTATCCGCACCAGTCCAGTATGGTACATGCAATGATCTTGGTCGTCTCAATCAACTTTTCTACGTCCACATATTCATTTGCTTTATGGGCTGTCCCTCCGGGTCCCGGTCCAAATACTACCGCAGGTGTGTTCCCATATCTGATCAGGGCACCCGCATCGGTACCCCATGGGGTTCCAACTATATTGGGGTCATCATTTTTGACATACTTATAATTATCAGCTATTGTTTTTACCAAAGCATGTTCTTTATCAACACTGCCTGAATTCAAGCAGAAGCCATACCATTCTATTTGCGGCATATGCTCTTTTAACCAACCGTCTTCCCTTGCAGCCCCATATACTGCATTTTCCAGTTCTCTCCGTGCTTCCGATATCTCCTCATCGGGAGAAAAGCTCATTCTTCCTTCTATAATTACTTCATCCGGCACGCTTGTGGGAAATATTCCGCCTTTTATTATTCCGATATTAACACTGAATGGAGCAGGATGATGCTTATACAGCTCATGCTTTATTTCTTTTATCCTTTTTGCCTCAAATTCATTAAGTTTTTGTACTATCATGCTTGCTTTGTTTATTGCATTTACGCCTAAATAGGAGGTTGCTCCATGGGCCGCCAAGCCCTTTATGATGATTCTGAACCACGTGACCCCCATTGAAACCGGGCACAGCTGCATATCCGTCGGTTCGGGGACAATTGCTCCGTCGGCCTTGTAGCCTCTGCTGATTGCTGATAAGGTTCCTGCTCCTCCGGTTTCTTCCCCTATCACACTTTCTATGATTACATCTCCATTAAGCTGTATCCCCGAATCCATGATTGCTTTTACCGCCATCACGTTGGCAATAATACCGCCCTTCATATCACAAGCCCCACGTCCGTATATTTTTCCATCTTCCAGTTTCCCGCTCCAGGGGCTGTCATTCCAGTCATTGTCTCCCCCAGGTACGACATCTATATGTCCATTTAAAAGGATAGACCTTCCACCGCCTTTTCCTTTTAATGTTCCTGCCACATTTGGGCTGCCCTTATAATCCTCCCTTGCTGCAAGAAAATCAGGGTTGATTTTCATATCCTCTGTTGACGGTTCCCACATATCCACATCAAAGGATAGCTTTTTAAGAATGCTTGAAAAATACATTTGTGCATCTTTTTCCTCTCCCAATACACTTGGGTATCTTATGATTTCCTGCGTGTTTACAATAATTTCGTTTCTGTTCTTTTCTATCATTTTTAACACTTTATATTTTGCGTTATCCATGTCATTCACTCCTTTTTTAATACTTGCTGCAGTCAACTTTATCATGCAGCCCTTTGGCCTTGCAACAAATTATTAAAGCAAAATTAAAGAGTTGATGAAATAACTCGAACAAGTATTTAAAAGCTATGGTCTTGGAATTGAAAGGTCTTCTCTATAGTTGTTGAATACTGGTTGATATGGACTTCTGTCACACCACTCTTTTGCAATTGCTGCGAATCTCACTTTTTCTTTCACCAGGAAGTTAAGGTAGCTTGGATCTCTCCAGGAATTATATAATTCACTCTCACTCTTTCCAGGCTCAAACTTGAAGTAAACCGGGCCACATATTCTGGCAATCTCATCCGCTTCTATATTTCTTTGGTGGCCTCCCATGGAGTCAACTATACTCATATAAACATCCATTGGCATATCTACTACGCTTCTGATTGAAGCAAGCATTGCAAGGGATAAATCGGCCAGAGGGTTAAAGCTGTCTGCCCCCAGGTCTGACAGCAGTTTTGCCCCAACTGCATTAGCATGGCCGGCAAAAACTGACACCTTGAACTTAACCTCCTTAGGAATCACACCCTCTTTTCTCATTTGATCCACCAGATACAATAATCCCTCATCACAAATCAAGAATCCTCTGATTCCTGCTTCTATACACCGGTCCAGCTCTTTAAGCCACATATATAAATTGTCCTGCCCTCTTATTCTCATTCCGGATACATATCCTTCAGACGTAGTATATTGCCTTCCCAGGTCCCACCCTCTGCTTGGCACCGGATTAAGCATTACTTCTATCTTGTTTTCCGCACCTATCTGAGCATAATATTTTAGTTCCTCAAACTCCAAGAAAGCTGATCCACCAACAGTACCAATGATCCTGTGGATTGGCAGCTTCTTTTTTTCAGATTCTTTTATTAATACTTCAAAGTTTTCTGCATTTTCTATTCCCGCAATCTCCATCCTGTAGTGTGCACCGCCCTCAAAGGTTACCTTGGAAGAAGGCAAATCGTGTCTGTCTTTTAACGGGAAATTTGTTTTCTCCGTTATGAATTTTTCAATATTCTGTATTGACATATAAAAACCCCCATTTTTTAGTATTTAATACTTATATGTAAAACCTTAAGCTTTGCCAAGAGTTTAGAATGGCTAGAACAAATTTACCCCCTTTCGAATGTAATCGCTCCACAACCTTCCAACAACATTTTATAATATTCTGAAAAAAAAGGCAATATATTTTTCTATATTTAGCAACTACTTTCTATATATTAGATTTTATTAGTTTCATTCTTGGTTATAATGCAAATTCTCTTTAAATCCTTACTGTGATCACACCACAATAGAATATGATTCTATTTCGCTCTGCCAGATTCAGCCAAATAGAACATTGTCTATTCAATGGAACAAAAAACAGATTAAGCTTAACTTAATCTGTTCAGTAATATTCATCATTATAGAATTTTGTTCTATCCCTCTATTAGTTCGTTATTATATCCCAAGTAAGTAGATAATGCACTGCTTGCCATCTCCAAATCCTTTTTAATATTCATTATTTTCGTGAAGTTCAAGCGCATACTGGGGCCACTTACACTAATAGCTGCTATAACCTCATTTTTATAGTTTCTGACAGGCATAGCAATACACGATAATCCGGGGTAATACTCCTGGTCATCTATACTATAACCCTGCTCCTTTACTTTTCCCAATTGGGCAATTAAATCCTCCAATGAAGTAATGGTATTAGGCGTGCAGCTTTCCAGCCGGCCATCTCCAAATATTTTAATCAACTCTTCCCTATCCAGCTCTGAAATAATCGCTTTCCCCATAGCAGTAGCATGTAACGGCTCCCGTGTTCCGATGGGAACATTGGCTACCAGTGTTGATTTGGGATCTATTCTGGAAATGATAACAACATTGTTATCCACTCTGACTCCTAAATTTACTGTCTCCTCATATTTATTGCAAAGATTTTGAAGCACGTCCTTATTCAGGTTGGATAAATTCCTTTGCTGGGGAATATTATTGCCTATCTCAAAGAACTTCCAGCTCAAACGGTACTTTGTGCTTTCAGAACACTTTTCAACATAGTTGTAAGCCATAAGTGTGTCTAATATTCTATGTATTGTACTCTTTCCAATACCTAGTATACTGTCTAACTCACTTATCCCCAATCCTACCCCCTCTTTGTGCATAACCTCGATTATTTCCAGTGCTTTCTCAAGTGTTTGTACCGGATATTTGGGTTTGTGAGTCTCAAGTGCCTTTCCCAACAATATCATTCTCCCATCCTTTTCTATATACTAGAATATCATTTTCATTAATAATAACATTATAGCATATTAAATTCAACACTCAATATCGAATCCGGGGTCTTCATACCCGGCAAATATCCTCAAGCTTCTTTTCTCTTACAGCATTAATTCAAGCTGTAGATATCTGAGAACTCTAAATGTATTTTTTCTACATTGACATTGTTCTGTGGTTTGTTTTCTTCTTTTATAAGAACATCACTCTCAAGCACGGTTTTTACCGGAATTTCTATTATAAACTCTGTCCCTTTACCATGCTCACTCTGAACGCAAATACTTCCTCCATGCATTTCCACTATGGATTTAACCAGGGAAAGTCCTATACCACTACCTTCCTGGGCCCTGTTGAGAGACTTATCTACTTGCCTGAACCGATCAAAGATTATATCCAGCTTTTCCTCGGGAATACCTATACCAGTGTCCTTTACAGATATAATAATCCTTTCTCCCTTGTCAAACATGCTGACATTTATACTACCGCCCTCATTGGTAAATTTGACGGCATTTGACAGGAGATTCAGTACAATTCGTTCAATATTGTCCGGATCACAGGCAATTACTTTCTCTTCCACATCGGTATCAAATATCAAATCAATGGATTTTGCCTTAATGAATTCTGATACCGATAATGTAATATTTTCTACTATGTTCACTATGTTGTGATTTTGCATCTTGACTTCAAAAAACCCTGAATCAATTTTTGTGATATCAATTAAATTGTTTATAAGCCTCAACTGCCTGAAACAATTCTGCTTCATTATGCCCGTGTACTTTTTGATGCTATTGTCTATTCCATTTTTGGAATTGCTTTTCATCATGGATTCCAGGAATTGCAGAGTGCTCATTATAACATTCAGTGGGGTACGAAGCTCATGGGACAGGTTGCTGAAAAAGTCATTTTTCATGCCGTCAAATACCTTTGCTTGCTCTAAAAGCCTTTTAGTCCGTGCATTATCCTCCTGAAGCTGCTCCGACAGCTTCCTGAAGGTGATATCTCTCAAAATCACAAGCTGTGCATTTTCTCCCTCGAAGCAAATAGGCATGGCCATAATTTCAACATAAATTACAGAGCCGTCGGCACGGATTATCTTATCCTCCATTGGTATTGCTCCGTTGTCTTGATTCTGCAGATATTGCTCCTGCATGTTAATAAGTTGTGATTCGTTTATATCCAGGTACTTCCCTATAGGCTTTCCCATAAGATGCTCAACACTTTTTGCCTGAAGTAAATTTAAGCCTTCAGCATTTGAAAATTGTATAATATCTTCTTTTAGAATGAAAACAGCAAAGGGTGATAATTCTACCAGCTTCTCATAGCGGTCCCTGCTCTTCTGTAAATTTTCCTCAGCTTCCTTGCGTGCCGTAATATCAATAAAAGAGATTACCACACCTTTGATAATATTTTCATTTGTACGATATGGAGCATATTTCAGCAAATACCACTTATTAGTTGTACTCTGCACCTCGTGTTCAAAAGGTACAAGAGTGCTCATCACATTCCTTGCCTGCTCGGTCAGATGCTCATTTTTCAAGTTGCATGAAATATGGTTTATCGGACGGCCGATATCCGACTCTATAAGGTTCACTTCCCCGGTTACTGCCGGTGTGAATTTCCTCACACACAGGTTTGAATCAAGGAATATAGTACCTATTGTCGTGCTGTTTAAAAAGTTCGTCATATCGTTGTTCACCTCTGCCAGTTCCTGTATCTTATACTGATATTGGGTGTTCACAACGATTAGTTCCTGATTGACGGATTGAAGCTCTTCATTTGTGCTGTGCAGTTCTTCATTGGAAACCAACAGCTCTTCATTAGCAGATTGTATTTCTTCGCTTGAGGTTTCGATTTCCTCAATGGATGTTTGAAGGCTCTCTTTCGTATACTGAAGCTCTTGCTCAAGGTCTGTTATACGCTCGTGCAATTTGCCTACAGTATCATAATTCTCGATATAATCTCCCTGGGAGACACTGCTTCTGATTTCTTCGAACAGCACAAGAGCTAATGTACCATTCTTTTTGGTAAGCAGAGGCTTGACAACCAGGTTGATATTGACAACCTCTTCCCCAAGCTTGACTTTGATATTTGTATAGGTAACTGTCTTTTTCTCTTTTTTCACCTTGTTTAATGCAGTTCCCAGAGCTGTAGACAGTTCCTTCGGGACCATTTTTTGAATGTCATAATAGGCCCTTCCTCTCGGGACCTTTAAAAATTTATCGGCATCACCACAAACCTGCACCAGCTCACCATTCTCATCAACTACAACACTGGGCGGCAGACATTCCTCTATCAGCTTTGCACAAATATCATCCATTTCCCAACTATTCCTTACCCTATGTGTAAAATAATCATCAGCCCTTTTTTGTGGAACTACCTTCATTCCTGTAGATATAATGGAAACGTCATCTATCAGTGGACGTTTTTTAGTCTCTCTGCACTTAAAAATCTTCCATTTTGCATCCACTGTTGAAAAATAGCTGCCAAGCTCGCCTGTTGTTTCGCTGGTGCCTAAGAACATAAAGCCATTGGTTTCAAGTGCAAACTGGAACGTTGACAGAATTCTGGTCTGAAGCACCGGTTGAAAGTAAATCAACAGATTTCTGCAGCTTAAAAGGTCTATCTTAAAAAACGGCGGATTGCTTATCAAATTGTGGAAAGAAAAAATGACCATTTCACGGATGGTTTTTGATATCTGATAACCGTCTTTCTTCTTTATAAAATAACGGTTCAATCTTTCAAGGGATACATCACAGAAGATACTGTCGGGATAAAACCCTTCACTTGCGTATTCAATCGCATTATTGTCAATATCGGTAGCAAATATTTTTATATTTATATTCTTATGAGTAATGTCCATATATTCCTTAAATAATATTGCCAGTGAATATGCCTCTTCACCCGTTGAGCATCCTGCGACCCAAATCCTGATAGTAGACTTGTCCGGCTTGCCGGTGAATATTTCGGGAATAATTTTATTTCTGATAACATTAAATGCCTCTTCATCCCTGAAGAACCTTGTTACTCCTATCAGTAAGCTATTGTATAAACGTTCTACTTCCTCGGGATTATCCCTTAATAGCTCAAGATATATATCCGGGTCTTGTATTTGATTTATCCTCATACGTCTGTCTATGCAACGCAAAACCGTACTCTGCTTATAAAGGTTAAAATCGATTGAATACCGCTTCTTTATGATATCGTATATGGTCATTAATGTATCCGGGCTTTCATCCTCTTTGGGTTTCTCAATAGCCTTTGTATCTATTAATGAAGGTTGTCCCGTATACTTCCGCAATTCATCAGGCATGAACTGCGGAGCCATTATATAGTCGCAAATATTCGTTGCTATTACACTTTTAGGCATACCGTTGAATTTAGCCGTCATCTCGTCCTGTGCCACTACAATGCCGCCAGCTTCTTTTATAGCCCTGCATCCACGGGTACCGTCACTCCCTGTACCTGAAAGTATGATAGCTATGGATTTCTCACCTGCGTTTATTGCAAGGGACTCTAAGAAGGTGTCTATTGCAAGGTTGATCCTCTGAATCGGCTCCTGGTCACTGAGTAAGAACTGTCCTTCCGAAATGACTACATTATACTTGGGAGGATTCAGATAAATGCATCCCGGGTTAATCTGCATTCCGTTCTGTATCTGATATACCTTCATTTTAGTATGCTTTGACAAGAGTTCAGGCATAAAGCTTTTATAATCCGGAGACAGATGCTGGATTACAACAAATGTCAAATTATCAGCCAGTGGCATATTTGCAAAAAATTGTTCAAGAGCTTCAAGCCCTCCGGCAGAAGCCCCCATACCCACAATATAGAAATTATTTATCTGCTTGTTAGAGATTGACGATTCATTTTCTTCTATTCCAGCCTTTGCGCTTTTCCCCTCATCACATTCATTCTTCTTATTCATTTGTGTTTCCCCCTAGATTGTGGATGTGCTCATAAGAATAAATCATACTTAATTTATATATAATTACTTACATAATATTTCCAATTAATTTTAACCTACCAATGCTGATTATATCAGAATTTATCCAATATTTAAACATTTTATGAATATTTTTCTATATGAGTAAGTATAAGCATTATTAATACACTTTTATGGAAACCGTTAAAGTGTATTAAGCTTGTAAACCTGCTTGAGGGATATCTATAAATAGTGCAAAAAATAAAGGTGGTCTATTTTGTTTCCAAAATAAACCACCTTATAAAACAAGCTCTAATTCAACGGGTACACCATTTGAATCTACCAAGTATTGTTTACCTCATTCCTTTTTCAAACCAAAATCTTGTCAAACAAACTCTAAACTAATTTTACTAACTACACCGACAAACTGACTAGAATAGAAAACTCAAACCAAACGGATCGTAATTTACCAGGGAGTTACATATTAGTTGAATTAGAGCCTGTCAGAAAGATTTGCTACATCCTTTCGATGTATTCATCCTTCTTAACTCTATTATACCACAATAAATCAATAATGCAATGGAAATTTTCAGAATATTTAATTTTTACCGAAAATACGCTCATGGATCTGCTTTCCCGTGGGTGTTGATGCCAAGCCTCCGGTGCCGGTCTCTCTAAGCTCGCAAGGAAGGGATCTTCCCACCTTCAGCATGGCTTCCACCACTTCGTCAAAAGGAATGATGCTTGTGATGCCTGCCAATGCCAAATCTGCAGAGATAAGAGCATTCGCCGTCCCAATGGCATTTCTCTTGATGCAGGGTGCCTCAACCAGTCCTGCAATGGGATCGCACACCAAGCCCAGAACGTTCTTTATGGCCATTGCTGCCGCATCCAAAGCCTGTGCAGGTGTTCCTCCCAGCATCTCGACAATGGCCGCTGCCGCCATTGCCGCCGCTGCGCCGGTTTCTGCCTGGCAGCCTCCTTCAGCACCCGCAACAGTAGCGTTTCTGGTAATCAAATACCCCACGGCCGCCGCTGTAAATAAGGCATTGACTATATCCCCGTCATTTTTTCCAAACCGCTCGGCCGTTGTTATGATCGACCCCGGCAAAATTCCGCTGGATCCGGCTGTCGGTGCCGCAACAATCTGCCCCATGGCGGCATTGACCTCCAGTACAGCCATGGCAGCCGCTACTGCCTTGTTCATATCCTGTCCGGCAACCGTCCGGTCTTTTTCATAATAATGTCTGAGCTTTTTTGCATCTCCTCCGGTCAAACCGCTAACGGAACGGATGTCTTCAGTCAAGCCTCTTTCTACAGCTTTCTTCATGACCTCCAGGTTTTTCTTCATTTCATTTATGATCAGATCCTTATTCCTCTGGGATACATGAACCTCTCGTACCAGCATCATTTCAAATATCCTGACATTGCTCTTATTGCATATACTCAAGAGCTCCGAACCACTTGTAAAGTTTATACTCATCTGCACCTTCCTCTTTCCCTATAACGAGTAGGGGCATATATTCCACATTAATTTGTCATGCCCCGTCAACGAGTTTCAAAAAAGGCTTCCTTGACTGTTAAAACGCTTTAATGGAAGCCTTTTTTATAATGCTTCTATTAGATATACATCTTGAATTTCATCACCTAAAGCCCTGACCTGGGCAATAGCTTTTTTTGAAATATCATTGTCGGTTTCAATAATCATGAAGGCATCCTGGCCCTTAGTCTGTCTGAAAACCCGCATGAATGCTATATTGATATTGAATTGAACCATAAGACTGGTCACTTCTGCTATAACCCCCGGCCGGTCAATATGACGGATAACCAGAGTAGGATACTCACCGGTAAACTCTACATTCAATCCGTTAATCTGTATCACCCGGATATTGCCGCCCCCGATGGAGCAGCCCACCACTTCCGTTCTCTTGCCGCCGCTGCCGGTTATCAGCATTTTTACAGTATTGGGATGAGGCGGGTCGGCATCATCAACTACAAATTCATAGTCCAAACCTGAAGCCCTGGCATAGTCCAAGGATTTGCCAAGATTGGGGTCATCAGGCTCCATGTCCATTATCCCTGCCAATAACGCCCGATCGGTGCCATGACCCTTGTAAGTCTTGGCAAAAGAACCGTAAAGCACAAAGGTAACCCTTTTCACATCATTTCCACTTATTCTTCTTGCTACCTTTCCCAGTCTGGCCGCTCCGGCGGTGTGGGAGCTTGAGGGCCCGACCATCCTCGGCCCGATAATATCAAATACGCTATAATCCATTTTAGCTTACTCCTTAAAATATAAACAAATTGTTAATTATATTATATACCTATAATAACCAAAAGTGGACAAGATAATTACTGTAATTCCCAGAAATCCGCACTGCTAATATCAGGGCTTTGAACTTGACACCTATCCATGAACATTTTTTTATATGTTTCCTTAATTTCTTGACAGGAAAAGGTTTTCCCATATAATAAACATTAAAGACATACGTATATATATCGCCTCATTTCACTTATTCAACACGAATAATCTGCTTTAAAGCTTTTATTATATCCAATATCTATATATTTCGCGAAAAACATTTTATATTCTTAATTCAGATTTCGCGTAAATGTTTCCTTGGTTGTTATTGAATTCGCACTTTGCCCAATGTAAATACTTTTATGCGTTCAATCTATCATATTTAATTATTCTTAAAGTCTATTAAAAAGAAGAGGAGGTGGGAGTAACCTACAGCAAATCCTTATCAAAAAATGTAAATGGAGGGGTCGAAATGTTCACAAGAAAAAGAAGTGTATTAAGCCTCATCGTCTGTTTTGTCATGCTTTTCACACTGCTGACAGGATGCAGTCAGAATGCTCCTGCACCTACCCAACCAGCTGCCGCAGAGCCTGAAAAGGTTGAACCGGTTACTCTTGTCTGGTCTTATTGGGGTGACCCGTGGGAAATTGAAATCAATAAGAAGATTGCAGCAAAATATGAAGAGACACATCAGAATATTAAGATCGAACAGCAGTATGCACCTTGGAGCAGCTACTTTGAAAAATTGGAAACCCAATGGGCAGGTGGCACTTCTCCGGATGTAATGTTCCTTACAAATGTGCCCTCTTATGCGGAAAAAGGCGTTCTTGCAGACATGGGTACCTTGACAAAAGAAAACAATTACAATATGGATGACTACTACCCGGAATCGTTGAAGCTCTTTCAGTATGAAGGCAAGCTTTACGGCGTACCAAGAGATAATGATACAAAGGTTCTTTTCTATAACAAGAAATTATTCGATGATGCCAAGCTTCCTTATCCCGATAAATCCCTTACATGGGATAGCTTGATCACTACGGCATCACAGCTTACAAAAAGGGATGGAACCGGCAGAGCCAGCCAGTACGGCCTCGCTTTTGACCCGAACACGTGGTTCCTATACATATGGATGAATAATGCGCAATTCCTGGATGACTATGACAAACCTACAAAAGTACTCTTTGAAGATCCGAAAGCCATTGAAGCACTGCAGAATATGGGAGATCTGATCAATAAGCACAAATGCGCTCCGTCCTATGAATTAATCAAGGATTCCTCGCAGATTTCCCAGATGTTCATGGCAAACCAGATTGCCATGGTCGTAGGCAACCATGCGTTAATCCCAAGCTTCATCCAAACAAAGGACTTGAGCTGGGATGTTGCCTATCTTCCGACAATGAACGGCAATCCCAAGAAGAACATCATGGGTGGCGCAGGCTACACCATGTCTTCAATGTCCAGGCATCCTAAGGAAGCCTATGAATTCTGGGCATATGTTACCGGCCCTGAAGCACAAAAAATGTTCGTGGACTCCAAGCTCATCGTTCCTGCAAACAAAGCTGTATTGAACTCTGATGAATTCCTGAAGCAGAGCTACAACGCACAGGTATTCGTAGATGAAACAGCCGAAGGACAGAGTTATCCTACAACTTCAAAATTCAGTCAGCTGTGGATGACCTCAAATCAGTATTTCGAAGGAATATGGACCGGAGAGAAGCGTGCAGACGCGGTGGTTAAAGAAGCAATGCCCGAATTGACAAAAATCATAACAGAGTAAAAACAACTGCAGTATGCCGGGGGCTGATCTCCCGGCATACTACAACATCAGGAGGAATATCCCATGAGGATTTTTGATACGCATATCCATTTTCCGGCAGGCTTTTTTTCAGGCAATGGATTGGATACAAACACATGCTTCAGAAGCTTGGATGCTTTGGCAGATCAGTGCAGCAAGCTCAATATTGAGAAGGCTTGCTTGATTGGCGGTCCGGGAATGCTGAACGACTGGGTACTGAAAGCCATTCACAAATTTCCTGATCTCTTTGTAGGCCTGGCCTACTTGAATGTAGATGAGGAAAAAGCTGAAGCCGTATCCAGGTACCGTGAGCAAGGCTTTAAAGGCTTGAAATTCATATTACCCCATAAGAATTATGATGATCCATCCTATTACGGCATATATGCCCAAGCCGAAGCAGAAGGCATGATAAGCCTTTTCCATACGGGAATAATCGGTGGCTCTTTTGACTTTTTAGAAATGTCCGGTCAACCGGATGACAAAATTATTTCAAAATGCAGAAAAAGTGAGCAGGCAATAAAAACCTTTAAAACCTCATCTCTTTTTATGCAGCCCCTTACCCTGGATACGATATCCATGCAATATCCCGAGCTGAAAATAATAGGTGCCCATATGGGTTATGGCTTGTACGATACAGCATGTGCCGTGGCCAGATGGCGGCGAAACGTCTGGTTCGACATCTCCGGAGGTGATGTTGTCCGGAGGCATATTCTGAAGGGTGCCTATATTAAGCGGGAAATAAATGTCGGGAAGCTGACCTTTGGAACCGACTCAAGCCTGAAGGAAATGGAAAGAGAAGTCCACGGCTGGCTTACAGCCTTTAAGGACATCGGATTGAGCCCGGAAGAAACCGATGCCATTCTATATGAGAACGCCTCTCATATTTTTAAATAATTTAAAATAGGAGATCGCTATGTTGAGAAAAAGCACATTAGCCAAAAAACAGCACAGGGCTGCCTTACTTTTTCTTATGCCGCATTTTATCGGCTTTTTCGTTTTTGTTATTTTAAGTATCGCAGCAACCTTTGTCATCAGTTTTTATGACTGGAACATGATTAATCCGGCCAAATTTGTCGGTGCAGATAATTATGTCAAGCTTTTTACAAATGATTCCATCGCTGTAAAAACAGGCATCAATACACTGGTCTATACCTTCTTCACAGTTATTTTCATCGTTGCCTTTTCACTGCTGGCTGCATTGGGCTTGAGCAAGGATATAAAAGGAACCGTTTTCTTCCGGACCGTCTATTTCCTGCCTGCAGTTGCCTCTTTGGTGGCGGTTTCCCTTGTCTGGCTGTTCATTTATAATACAGACCACGGCCTTCTCAACCATGTATTGCGCTTTATCGGCATTGTACATCCTCCGGCCTGGCTTTCCAGCAGTAAATGGTCATTGTCCGCTGTTATTATAATGAGTGTCTGGGGACAAATCGGCTTTTTTATGATTATTTTTATAGCCGGCCTGAAGAATATACCAAGAGAACTATATGAAGCTGCCCGGATCGACGGAGCAAACTCATGGCAGTCCTTCTGGAGAATTACACTTCCCCTGCTCAGTCCGACTACTTTTTTTGTTGTCATCATGTGCATCATCAATTCCTTCCAGGTATTCGAGCAGGCTTTTATCATGACACAGGGGGGGCCCAATTTCAGTACGACAACAGCCGTCTTATACATATACAATACCGGCTTTAAGTTTCACAAAATGGGCTATGCAAGTTCCATCGGATGGGTATTATTCCTTTGCATTTTTGTCGTAACACTGATTCAAATGCGGCTCCAAAAGAAATGGGTCCACTATTAACAATCTGAAGAATAAGAAGAAATGAGTGATGCTTTATCATGAAGAAAGTGAAATGGAATACAGCCTTGTCAAAATCCTATATAACCATACTGCTGACCTTGGGCGGCATTATTATGATAACGCCTTTTATCTGGATGCTTCTGACTTCCTTCAAATCTCTTGAAGAGACCTTCTCTCTGGATTTGAAGTTTCTTCCGGAGCATTTCATAGTGGAGAATTATGCAAAGGTATGGGAGGTTCTTCCCTTCGGAAGCTTCTTCCTCAACAGCATTATTGTATCTGTCTGTGTTGTCATCGGCCAGCTGTTCTTATGCTCTCTTGCGGCTTATGCCTTTGCCAGACTGGATTTCCCCGGTAGGGATGCGCTGTTCCTTTTATACCTGGCGGCACTTATGATTCCGTCCCAGGTAACCCTGGTCCCCAATTATCTGATTATAAAACAGCTGCATCTGGTGGATAAACTGGGCGGGGTTATTCTCCCACAGTTATTCAGCGTCTTCGGTACCTTTCTGCTCCGGCAGTTCTTCCTGACTATACCCAAGGAATTGGAGGAAGCTGCGGTGATTGACGGATGCGGCTTTTTCAGGACATATCTGACAATCATTCTTCCTATGGCGAAGCCCGCCATGACTACCCTGGGGCTTTTCGGCTTCATGTTTTCATGGAACAATTTTCTCTGGCCCCTGATAGTGTTGAACTCAACAAGCAAATATACCGTCCCCCTCGGACTGCTGAGCTTTCAAGGGCAGTTCACGACAAACTGGCCTATTATGATGGCTGCAGCTTGTCAGGCCATGATTCCGATTGTTCTCATATTTTTATTCGCACAGAAATATTTTGTTGAAGGCATATCCATGACCGGCATGGGTGGGAGATAGGAAAGGAAGGTGTTTTCATGAAGCTTGCTTTAATAGGCGGAGGAGGAGTCAGATCGGTATACTTTGTAAAGTCCCTGTTGAAAAGAAATGAAAAAATCGGTCTGACGGAATTGACTCTGATGGATAATGACAAGGAGAAGCTTGAAATCTACGGGAATCTATGCAGAGAAGCTGCAAAACAAATGGGTTCACCGATAAAAATAAATTTAACGGCAAATATTGAAGAAACGGTAGACAAGGCCTCTTATATCGTGACAACAATACGGGTGGGCAAGGAGCATTCAAGAGTTTTGGATGAACGTACTGCCTTGAAGCATAATGTGCTTGGTCAGGAGACTACCGGCCCCGGGGGTTTTTCCATGGCACTGAGAACGATACCTGTACTTTTGGATTACTGCAGGATCATAAAAGAAAGAAATCCTGAAGCATGGATATTTAACTTTTCAAATCCCTCAGGCCTGGTAACTGAAGCACTTCGGGCAAATAGCTTTGACCGGGTCATCGGAATATGCGATTCTCCCAATGATACAAAGCTTCAGCTTGCAGCCGCCTTGAATATCGATCATACCAAGCTGGACACACAATTCTACGGGCTAAATCATCTTTCCTGGATGAATAAAGCGATATTTAACGGTATTGATATACTTCCGGATATCATTCACAACAGGGAGCTTTTAAGCAAGGTAAAGGCACTCTGTGTATTCGACCCGGGATTGATCGAATTATTGGAGGTAATACCCAATGAGTATTTGTATTACTACTACCATAGGGAAAAGGCCTTGGAAAACATAACTTCATCACAATTTACCAGAGGAGAAGCCATTGAGAAGATCAACAGCGACATGCTGGAAGCTCTGAAAAAAACAGACATTGATAAAAATCCCCGGGAAGCCTTGGATGTGTATTACCGGTTCAGCAGTAAAAGAATGAACAGTTATATGAATATTGAGACTGCAGATACGCAGGAAAACCAAACCGTCACGGAAGAGACGGACGGCTATGCAGGTGTTGCCCTTGATTTTATTGAAGCCCTGCAGGGTGGTGAAAAAAAGAACCTGGTACTATCCGTTCCCAATGAAGGACACATATACGGTATGGATTATAACGATGTCGTCGAAATTACTTGTGAAGTATCAAAGGACGGAATCCGTCCCTTCGAAATCGGAAGCATACCGGAAGCCATGCTGCTTCTGATGAAGCAAGTCAAGCTGTATGAGAAGCTGACCATTTCCGCTATTATAAACAGGTCCCGGAGGGATGCTTATAAAGCATTGACCGTTCATCCATTGGTATGTTCCTATTCCTTGGCCAAGGAACTGGTTGATGCGTACCTTGAAATCAACAAAGATTATGTCGGTATCTGGAAGTAGGAGGGAGTGCAGTGAAATACACTATCAAGGATGTTGCCCGCAAATGCGGCGTTTCCATAGCCACCGTGTCCCGGGTATTGAATGGCAGCAAGCCGGTGAGCAAGGAGCTTGCCGAGAAAGTGATGAAAGCGGTTAACGAAGCACACTACAAGCCGAATTCCATTGCCCGGAGCCTTATTCTGAAAAAAACCAATCTGTTGGGCGTGGTCATCCCCAATGTCTCACAGCCCTTTCACGGGCTGGCACTTTCGGGAATTGAAGAGATTGCATCACAGAATGGTTACAATGTCATCATATGCAATGTCTTTGACAGCCTGGAGAAGGAATTGAAATATTTTAAAATATTGGAGGAGAAGCAGGTGGACGGCATCATCCTGATGCACGAAAGCACCAGCAGCGAGGTCATCAATTTTATTGAAGAGACCCATATTCCCATTGTTTTAGCCAGTGTCCTGATAGAAGGAGTCCACTTGCCCTCGGTAAAAATAGATGATTTTAAGGCCTCCTATGATGCAGTCAAATATCTGATTGACAGCGGTCATCGCAATATTGCCATGATATGCGGCAAGGAAATCACTGCAGGGGATTATAGAAGCAAAGGGTATTATAAAGCCCTTACGGATTGCGGACTGCATATAAATCCTCAATATATGAAGGAAGGGAGCTTTACTGTGCGAAGCGGCTATGAAATCATGAAGCAGTTTCTCAAGCTGAAGCCGCTGCCTACAGCTTTGTTTGCAGCAAATGATGAAATGGCTATCGGAGCCATAAACTGTATCCTGGACCATGGTCTGAATGTCCCCAGGGATATTTCCGTAGTGGGGTTTGACGGCATTGAATGGTCTTCGATATACCGTCCCAGACTGACAACCATTCAACAGCCCATTAAGCGTATCGGTATGGAAGCGGCTAAGCTGCTGGTAAGAATACTAAACAGCGGGAATTGTGATATAAGTGATATAACTTTGGATTATCAGCTTATAGTAAGAGAAAGCAGTATGAGTCGATAGAAGCAGTTTTATAGATGAGGTGGAACAGATGAAAAAGTTTGATGTTATTGTTGTGGGAGACGCCAATCCGGATTTGATTTTTACCGGCTTTGACAGGCTTCCGGCTATGGGTCAGGAGATTTTTACAAAGGGCCTGTTTTTGAATATCGGCGGGGGTGCCGCCTTATGTGCTGCGGGTCTGGCAAAGCTTGGGTTGAAGGTACGGTTGATTGCTGCTGTCGGTAATGATTTTTATGGTGATTTTATTGTTTCGGAGCTCCAGAAGCTAGGGATTGATACAACATTGATTCTCAGGTCAACAAGAAACAATACCGGACTGACGGTTGCCCTGACAGACAGTAATGAAAGGGCTTTTATAACCTATAAGGGCGCAAACGGAGAGATACTGCTCGAAGATATCGATCCGGAAATTATCAAGGACGCCCGGCATGTTCATATATTAGGCTATTGCAAAGAGACCCATGGCAACTTTAAAGCATTGGTGGAAAAAGCAAAAGCCTCAGGATTAAGCGTTTCCTTTGATGTGGGCTGGGACTCAACCCAGGAGTGGGATAAAAGGATCTTTGAACTGCTGTCCCTGGTAGATATTTTTATGCCCAATGAAATTGAGGCTTTAAGCTATACCATGAGTAAAAGTGCCGAAGCCGCATTAGAGATATTGTCAAAGTATGTACCCACCGCAGCAATCAAATTAGGCAGCAGGGGAAGCATCGGGAAAAGAAATGGCGTTGTTGCGAGAAGACCGCCTTTTAAAATAGATACTGTCGATACCACAGGTGCCGGTGACTCCTTCAATGCAGGGTTTATATACAGCTACATAAATAATTTTTCTATTGATGACTCCCTTTTATGGGGCAATGCCTGCGGTGCGCTGTCAACAACATCCTTTGGGGGCAATACGGCTTTCCCAAGCTTGAATGAATTGAAAGCTTTTATCGGAAAAAAATAAAATTGGAGCAGGCATGTAAGTATATTTAGTCTATTACATATCTGCTCCTTAGTTTGTCTTTTATATATAATTATGCAGAAGATACCCTGACCTTTAATCAGGAAAACAGCATTACTCCCATTATTCCCGACAATGCTACGGCCAGTATCGGGTGAAGCTTGAACTTCAAAAGGGCTGCGAAAATAACTATGGCTATTCCAATACTTTTAATATCCAGTAAGGCCACCTTACCTACGGAAAAGACCGAGGATCCGATAAGCACTATTACGGTGGGCCTTATCCCCTTGAATAACGCTTTGAGAAGTCTGTTATCCTTGAATTTGAAGAAATACTTGCCTGCCAGAGCAGATAGTATTGTGCATACCAGGATAACACCCAAGGTACCTGCCAATGAGCCCCAGAAGCCTGCTATCTTATAGCCTGCAAAGGTGGAGGAATTTACAGCTATAGGTCCCGGCGTCATCTCCGCAATTGCGATTATGTCTATGAATTCCTGCGGGGTCAGCCACTTATGTATATCTATTATTTCTGTCTGTATAAAGGGTATCATGGCATAACCGCCGCCGAAGGTAAAGGCCCCGATCCTAAGGAATGTAAGGAATATATCAATTATCAGTTTCAGCATTGCTTCTACCTCCCCAGTATTCGGTAATAATGCCTATAATTCCTGAAGCTGTGATTATAATAATGGGGTGCAGCTTGAATATAAGAAGCACCGTCGCAAGAAGTCCCATAGCTATATTGAACCCGGATATCCCTACCTTCTTACCCAACTTGATGACGGCAAAAGCCATAAGAGAAGCCACTGCAGGACGTACCCCCCTAAAAATCAGCTCAGTCGCCTTGTACTTTGCAAACTGTGCAAAAAATACTGCTATTACAAGTATTATTACAAAGGATGGCAGCACCGCCCCCAACACAGCAGCCAGAACACCGGGAATGCCAAACAACTTGTACCCAAGTATGGATGCGGTATTTACCGCCAGAACACCTGGCAGTGATTGAGCAATTGCTATTATATCAAGAAATTCTTCATCCGATGACCATTTCTTTCTACTGCATATCTCCTCCTGAATAAGAGGAACCATTGCATAACCCCCACCTATGGTAAAAGCACCTATCTTAAAGAACACCATAAAAAGCTCAAAAAGTTTCCCCACTAAAAATACCTCCAACAATTTTAATCATACTCTGATGCCTTTCCTGGTCTTTATTCTTGATACTATAAGATTACTTTCAATACTAACAATCCCAGGCATCACATATATCTCTTCACGTAAGAATTTTTCCAGATCATCATTCAATTCCATAACTGCGTGAACATGCAGCTTGGAGGAGCCTGTCATCTGGTAAATATCTGTCACCTGCTCCTTGGCAGCCAATTCAGCTGCTGTTTGATAGAAGCATTTAGGTTCAACCTCTATATCAAAGAACGCCGATACTGTTCGTCCGACCTTTTGAGGATTTATAATTATACTATACTGCTCTATTATGCCTTCCTTTTCCATAGCATCTATACGACTTTTTACTGCGACTCGCGACAAATTTACACTTTTTCCGATATCAATATATGACATTCTTGAATTTTGAGACAACAACCCCAGTATTTGCTGGTCTATCTCATCCATATTCTTAAATTTCACCGACACACCCTCTTTCTTATTTGGAATATTTGTGCTGTTTATAAAATTATTCATTAGTGTACATAGGGTAACATTTGACTTGCACTTTTTTATTATAACACTTATTATACTAACAATAGTGAAAATACTTGCTTTCATAATGTAGTTTATTCCAATGAATTTCTTCATTATACTTTCATTATGTAATGATTGTCCAAAATATGAATACATTTGTTAACCCACGGCGCACACAGACCCGCTTCAAACCCTTATATTTGTAGGGCTCCGACCGCTATGATGCATCATATTATTTTGCCTGTTCACAGTTTGACATTTAGTTATGCTTATGCTACTTTATTATAAAATATCAGTGGAGTATTATTTGTAAAAATTCATTTTTATGCATGTGCAGCATAGTGAAGGATGTCAAACCACCTCCACATGAATAGCTATTCATGTGGAGGTATTTTCATAGCTTTTTAGTTGTCAAAATTTTGTACATATTCAATTTTTATAATAAAAAGCGAATTATATGTCAAAGGAGGTGTGTAAAGGTTCATATCTTTTATATAGATATAATATGAATAGTAAAGGTGGGATATTTTGTTAAATTACTTTTTAAAACGTCTCTTACAACTTATCCCCGTTCTGGTTGGAGTATCCATCGTTGTATTCTTAATGATTTACCTGATACCGGGAGATGCTGCGGAGGTTATTGGAGGTCCTACTGCCACAGCGGAAGAAATCACTAATATAAGAGTCAAGCTTGGATTGGACAGGCCTATGCACGAACAGTACTTCAGATACATATCCGGTGTACTGAAGGGTGACCTGGGATACTCATTTCAGACGGGTCAGGCAGTATCAGAGGCTATTGAAACAAGATATGCAAATACTTTTAGTCTTGCAATCTTCAGTGTATTGATTGCAGCAGTTATAGGAGTATGTGCAGGAATAATAGCAGCAATAAAGCAGAACTCATGGTTCGACTATCTGAGTATGTCCATTGCTACACTGGGGATATCCGCCCCTACCTTCTGGATAGGCCTGCTGCTGATTATAGTGTTTTGTGTAAAGCTTAAAGTACTCAATATATCGGGTTTCAATGGTCAGATTTGGACAAGAGAAGGTTTCGTAACCATGATACTTCCGGCGGCAACCCTTGGTTTCAATTCCGCTGCAATGATAGCAAGGATGACCCGCTCCTCAGTGCTTGAAATCATTCATCAGGATTATATACATACTGCAAGAGCCAAAGGTCTTAATGAAAGAATAGTTGTACTGAAGCATGCTCTGAAAAATGCATTGATTCCTATAGTTACAGTCATCGGAGTAAACTTCGGCGCGCTTTTGGGCGGAACGGTGGTGGTTGAGTCGGTATTCGCAATTAATGGTATAGGAAGGCTGATGGTTCAGGCAATAAACGCAAGAGATTTTCCTATGGTACAGGGCACAGTATTGGTAGTGGCAAGCACATTTGTTCTTATTAACCTGCTGACCGACATACTATATGCCGTGATAGACCCCAGGATATCCTACAAGTAATGGAGGTGTGATATATGAGTGAATGCGGCACCGAACCAGTTGAAAAAAGCGCTGTCCCCAAATATGATGCAAGAAACCCGCTGCTGGAGCTGTGGAAAAGGATAAAAAGAAGCAGAATGGCCATGGCAGGCCTTGTAATAATAACCTTAGTAATAGTTGTAGCTATTCTCGCTCCTATTATTTCACCTTACGACCCTTACAAGCAGAATCTGAGCATCAGGCTTGCAAAGATCGGAGCCCCCGGTCATATACTTGGTACCGATGAGTATGGAAGAGACCTTTTAAGCAGGCTCATATACGGGGCCAGAATTTCTTTAATGGTAGGATTTTCTTCCGTAGGCTTCGGTCTCATTTTCGGAGTGGTCCTGGGGCTTTCAGCAGGTTATTATCAAAAGCTGGACGGTATCATCATGAGAATAATAGATATACTGCTTGCCTTTCCGGGGGTATTGCTCGCTCTGGCAATAATATCCATACTCGGCCCCGGCATAATAAATGTGATAATTGCAATAGGCATATGGTCTGTCCCTACCTTGGCCCGGGTTGTCAGAAGCACCGTTCTCTATATCAAGGAGCTGGACTATGTGACAGCTGCAAAGGCCCTTGGGGAGACAGACCTGAATATAATATTCCGGGAGATACTCCCCAACTGCATATCACCGATAATAGTATATGCCACCATGAGATTGGCTACAGCGATACTGTCGGCAGCAACTCTGAGTTTTTTGGGACTGGGAGCCCAGCCCCCTTCAGCCGAATGGGGCGCCATGACAGCTACCGGGAGAAACTTCATATACCAGGCTCCGCACCTTACCCTGATACCCGGATTTGCCATCATAATTGTGGTTTTCGGCTTCAATTCCATTGGGGATGGTCTTAGAGATGCTCTGGACCCCAATCTTAAAAACACGATGTAACATAACATTAAATTGTTATTTGCTTATAATTTGAAGAAATGAGGAGGAAGGAAAAAATGAAAAAGAGAGTTTTAGCAACATTACTAGTGTTTGTTCTTATGGCCTCAGTATTGACAGGCTGCGGAACTTCAAGCACATCAGGAGAAGCAAAGGATCAGCCCCAGGAGGTTAAGGAACAAAAGCTCACCTACGTCTCTATGACCGATGCTGTGGGGGTATCTCCAATACTCACCAATGACTCCGCGTCCAGCAATGTACTGCGAAGCATCTATGAGACACTGTTTATGAAGGACCCGAATACTGGGGATATCATGCCCCTGCTTGCAGATTCTTATACAAATCCTGATATAAACACATGGATAATCAAGTTAAAGCAGGATATAAAATTCCAGGACGGCTCGACCTTTACCTCGGAAGCAGTCAAATACACATTTGAAAAAATACTTGATCCAAAAACCGCATCACCCAGGGCGAGTCTGTTAAAGTCTGTTGATACTATAGAAACCCCTGACGAATATACTGTAATACTTCATACTAAAGAGCCCTACGGAATAATGCTTACGGCACTTGCCCATGACAATCTTTGCATAGTGAATCCGGCAGCAGACAAAGCAGGGGATATAAACAGGAATGCCGCAAATGCCGGCACCGGTCCCTATATATTCAAGGAATGGGTATCAGGAGACCATATAGAGCTTGTAAAGAATGAAAACTATTGGCAGGGCACACCCAAGTTCGACAGCGTAATATACAAGGTTGTTCCTGAAATGGCTACGGCAGTTACAATGGTAGAAAACGGCGAAGCTGATTTCATGGTGAATGTGCCTCCGGAGCACCTGGACAGATTGAAGAATAACTCCGACATCACAGTTACTCAGATTCAAGGAAACCCGACAAGATATGTGGGCTTCAACTTTGAGAAAGAGCCCTTTGACAATGTGAAGGTGCGACAAGCCATATCCTATGCTCTCGACAGGGATTCATACATCGGCACATTAAACGGACTTGCTTATAAATCCAGAGGTATAATAGGGCCGAAGCTTATAGGCTATAATGAGGAAATTGAGGGACACGGATATGATTATGACCTGGACAAGGCAAAGCAGCTTCTCTCCGAGGCAGGCTTCCCCAATGGCTTCAATACAACACTGACCGTTGGAAATACCGATGTTTACATGAAAATTGCTCCCTTTGTACAGGCTCAGCTTAAGGAAATAGGTATCAATGTAGAGCTTAATGTTATAGACTGGGCATCCTTCCTTGCTTTCGTCAAAGCCGGAAAGCAGGACATGTATCTTAACGGATGGATGAATGTAACCGGAGATGGAGAAGAATTGCTTTATCCCATGTTCTATTCAACAAACATAGGCGCTTCCAACTACGCAAGATATAACAAGCCCGATATGGATGAGCTTATTTTGAAGACAAGGGTTACTGTAGATCAGGATGAAAGATTAGGCTACCTTAGAGAAGCCAATATAAAATTCACTGACGATGTGGCCTGGATACCATTATTCCACGAAAGTGTAGTTCTGGCTGCAAGAAAGGATATAAAGGAGATTGCCTTTGAGGCAAACGGAGAATTCAGACTTACTAAAGCTTACAGAGAATAGGTGATGTTATTATGAGTGAACTCCTTGAAGTAAGGGATTTGAAAACATATTTTTATACCGTAGACGGAGTGTTACCTGCAGTAGACGGTATAAGCTTCTCAATAGGAAAGGGAGAAACTCTGGGAATAGTAGGTGAGTCGGGCAGTGGCAAAAGTGTTACTGCCCGGTCCATAATGCGGCTTATACCCGATCCTCCCGGTAAAATAGAAGAAGGCTCCATACTTTTTAATGGTGAAGATATACTTACCAAGAAAGAACAGGATATGCAAAAAATCAGGGGCAACAAAATAGCTATGATATTCCAGGACCCCATGACCTCCCTCAATCCTCTGTTCACAATAGGCAACCAGATAATGGAGTCGATAATTCTTCATCAGAAATCCTCCAAAAAGGAAGCTCTGGAAAAAGCAATTGAGATGCTGAAGCTTGTCGGTATCCCTTCCCCAGAAAAGAGAATAAATGATTTCCCTCACCAGATGAGCGGAGGCATGAGGCAGAGGGTCATGATAGCCATGGCCCTGTCCTGCCAGCCTGATCTGCTCATAGCGGATGAGCCTACCACAGCGCTGGATGTTACTATTCAGGCTCAGATCCTTGAGCTTATATCGGATATAAAGGAAAAATTCAATATGTCGGTTATGTTAATAACCCATGACCTGGGAGTAGTTGCCGGTGTGGCGGATAAAGTAATCGTCATGTATGCAGGTAAAATAATGGAATATGGAGATATCAAAAGTCTCTTCTCTTCACCCTTGCATCCTTATACCAGGGGACTGATGGATTCAATACCAAAAATAGACAGCGAGGAAAGAAGACTGAAATCCATTGCAGGCACTCTTCCAAACCTCATGGAGCATTTTACGGGCTGCAGGTTTGCTTCAAGGTGCGGTGCAGTAAAGAGCTTATGCCGTATAAAGGAGCCTTCACTGGTTGATATGGACGGACAGTCGGTCCGGTGCTTCTTATACTCAGAGGGGGAGCGTGATTAGATGGAATATTTGCTCCAAGTGGAAGATTTGAAAAAATACTTCCCTATAAAAAAAGGTTTCTTTTCAAAAACAGTGAATTATGTGAAAGCCGTTGATGGAGTATCCTTTAATGTGAGGCAGGGAGAGACTCTTGGTCTGGTTGGGGAGTCCGGCTGTGGGAAATCTACAATCGGCAGGACAATTCTGAGGCTGTATGAACCCACCTCGGGTAAAATAATCGTCGACGGTCAGGATTTTACAAGCCTGGACAGGGAAGCTCTGAGAAGAAAAAGAAAGGATATGCAGATAATATTCCAGGACCCCTATGCATCTCTGAATCCGAGACTTACAGCAGGGGAAATCATCGGCAGGGCTATAGATGTACATAAAATCGCCAAGGGTAAGGAAAGACAGGAAATTATATTTAATCTTCTTAATGAAGTGGGGCTAAACAGCCAGCATTATTATAGATATCCCAACGAGTTCAGCGGAGGACAGAGGCAGAGAATCGGAATTGCAAGGGCTCTTGCCTGCAATCCCAAGCTCATCATATGCGACGAAGCTGTGTCGGCATTGGATGTATCAATACAATCCCAGATAATAAATCTGCTTCAGGATATACAGGAAAAATTCAATCTGACTTATATATTCATAGCTCATAATATGGCTGTGGAAAAACACATAAGTGATACTATTGCAGTCATGTACCTCGGTAAAATAGTTGAAATGGCTTCCAAGACCGAATTGTTCAAGGATCCCATGCATCCTTATACGATAGCACTTCTTTCAGCGATACCGGCTCCTGATCCGGAGGTAAAGCGTACTCGTGTAAAGCTTGTAGGCGATGTGCCCAGCCCTATAGACCTTCCAAAGGGCTGCAGATTTTGCAAAAGATGTCCGCAAAAAACCTCTGTATGTGAAGAGTCTGAACCAGAACTGACAGATATCGGCAATGGTCACTTTGTGGCCTGTCATAATAGGAGATGATAAAAATGAATACAACAGATATAATGAACCTTGCCCTTGAAATGTCCGGCTTCCGTCATATACCGGATGACTCGGAAATATACATTGAAGGCAGCAGCCTCAAAAAAGTCTTGTTCGGCATTGACATTAGCAATTCCGACGTATATATGGCCAAAACCTTGGGCTATGACGCTGTCATAGCCCATCATCCCCTGGCATCTTCGACTAAGGGGTTTAATGTGTTTAAAGATAACATAAACATCCTGGTGGAAGCCGGGGTACCTGAAGAGTCGGCGGAAAAGGCTGTTGCAGATAAGTATGACTCCCTTAGAATAGCAGCCGGCTCAAAAAACTATGACGATGTCGTATCAGTAGCAAAGCTTCTTGCCATGCCCTTGATGAATATCCACCAGCCTCTTGATGAAATAGGAAGAAAGCTGATGCAGGATGCGGTTGATACTGTTATAAACAAAAATCCGGAAGCAACATTATCCGATGTTGTTGAAGGCTTATACTGCATTCCTGATTTTAAGCGGGCAAGGACGAAAATTGAAATATTAGCAGGTGATGACTGCAGTAAAGCAGGAAAAACACTGGTCTCCCACGGAGCCTACACAAATGGCGGATACGACATTGCAAATACCTGCTTCGAAGCAGGTATAAACACAGTAATATATATCCACATTGCTTATCCGGATTATGTGAGATTGAAGAGAGAAAAAAAGGGTAATCTTATTGTAACCGGTCATATTGCCAGCGATTGTGCAGGCATAAATCCTTTCATCGACAGACTCAGATCTGAAGGTATTGATGTTACGGGGATTAATGGAATAATTTAAGTAAATACAAAGAGAGGCTGTGTCTTTAGTGTAAACTGAAGACACAGCCTCTTTAATATTCATCTACTGCAGCTAGAATACCTCTACGCCCGCAAAAATAACTTTCTTGATGGTTATATTGTCATCAAATAAAACGATATCAGCATCCATGCCTGGAGCAATACTTCCCTTATGGTCTTGAATATTCATAATGCGGGCCGGATTCTGTGACATCATCTTGACAGTACTGCAGATATCAACCTTCGCGTTTTTATACATGACACGAATCAATCTATCGGCAGTGGCGACACTTCCTGCAAAGGCACTCCTATTCACAAGCTTCGCGACACCATCCTCAATAATAACAGGCTGTCCGTTTTTCAAGCTTCCTAAAATCGATTCGCCATCAGGCATGCCGGCACCGCGCATAGAATCAGTAACCAGTGCAATACGGTCACAGCCCTTTAATTTACAAATCATCTGCAGCAGCTCTGTTGGCAAGTGACAACCGTCAGCAATTATTTCCACATCCATATCATCTATTATATAGCCGCTTTCCACAACTCCCAAATGGCGGAAACCACCCTTTCTGACTATGGTGGACATGGCAGAGTAGAAATGAGTAAGCAGCGAATATCCATGCTTAAAAGCTTCGGTAACCTGATAATATTCAGCATCGGAATGGCCGATTGAAGCCACAATACCCTTCTCCTTCAAGTAGTCGCCCATCTCCAGTGCTCCGTCAAGCTCGACAGCCACCGACCAGCGTACAACTGCCCTGTCTGCATATTCTAAAATCTTCTTATATTCATCCCTATTCGGATTCTTAATATATTGGGGATCCTGCGCTCCCCGCTGCTCCATACTGAAATATGGACCTTCCAGATGGAGACCTAGCAAATAAGGGCCATTTTTAATCTGCATTTGAGCTGTTTTAAAGTTGTCAATGGTCTGAAACAGTTCCTCCAGGGTGCTTGTCAGTGTAGTAGGAACAATGGTGGTTGTACCATGCTCCAAATGTTTGCGGGCAGCACCTAAAATGCATTCCACACTACCATCCATAAAATCATGGCCACCGGCACCATGGGTGTGGATATCTATAAACCCAGGAGAAACAAATAAATCTCCTGCTTCAATCAACTTGGCATCCTTGAAGTTAGGGCAGACACCTATATGAACACCGGCAATCTTCCCATCATCAACCTCAACATAACCATTGACAAGGCCCTGGGAAGTGATGATTTTTTTACCTGTAATGATGGTCTTTTTCATGAACTCCTCCATTCCTCAAGAGTGTGAGAATAATCATCACTCTTTCCACTCTTGAAATTTCGACTTTCTGTTCTCACTGAAGCTCATAATTGCATTACAGCTCTGTGGCTGCATACTTATCAAGGTAGAGTGTAGCATTTTTGTGAGTTCTCAAAATAGTTGCAGGGTGTTTGGTAGAAACGGGCTCATTCAAGGTATCGCGAACAGCGTTTGCTTTGCTGCTGCAAGGTACAACGCAGAAAACCCTCTCAGCTCTAAGAATAGCAGGAATGGTAACGGTCATTGCCATTCCCGGTACATCCTCAAGTTTCTCAAAACAGCCGTCATTAACTTGCTGCAAACGGGAGGTCTCTTCCAATACAACTGATTTAATCAGCTTTTTATCATTAAAATCCGCTACACTGGGATCATTAAACGCAATATGACCATTTTCACCTATGCCTATAAACGCAACATCTGCCGGGTGTGTTTTTAGAATCTCGTTATATCTGGCAAGTTCATCCTCAACACTAGGATTCTCACAATTGATTAAAAGAAGCTGCTTCATGGATACAAGGTCAAAAATATGTCTCTTTAAATAGTTGGCAAACCGCTGAGGAGCTTCGCCATTTATTCCTATATAATCATCCAACTGCATTGCGTTGATTTTTTCCCAAGGCAAATCTTTTTCTTGAATAAGTGACCCCAGGATATCATCTTGGGAGGGAGCAGCTGCAAAAATAATGTTAATTTCCTCCTTGACCTTGCCAAGTTCACGCAGATATTCCGCTGCCTCGGCAGCTGCATTTGCCCCCATTTCACTGCGGGTTTCAAATATTTTTATATTTAGTTTATCAACTTTTTTTTCAATGTAGGTCAAATAAATCTCTCCTCAATTAATTATAGATGTTTTACTCTGCTTGCATATTTATCTTCCCAAGCCTTGTTTGCCTCGTCACCTCCAGGAAGGTTTGCACTCATCCATACAGGAGGAGTTACTCCACGTTCTACAAGCAGCTTTATTGTTTCAATAACAAGACAGTTAACGGAGAAAGAGTTGCAAAACGTGGATGTTGGAGCAATTTTTTGGGCAAAGCCATCGATATCTACTGCTGCATCTCCATAGGGCAGATTGCTGTCAACCCAAACGTCAGCCAATTCATAGAGGTTTTTATTCGAGGAATGTCTTGCTTTTGCGCCGGCAGGTACACTGTCGCCAAAGACGCTGCCGGTAACAGCAATAATTTTCATACCGCGCTTCTTAGCCTCAAGAGCTGCATCAATAGTCATGGCATTGATTCCGTAAGCGTTGGCAATAATGATTACTTCCCCGGGCTTTAAGCCAATTTTGTAGGAATCAAATACTGCTTTTGCATACCCCTCGGTGCGCTCAATAATGTTGCTCCTTTTCGCACCGTGCACCAGATTGATGCCAGCGTCAAGAATTGAATTTATTGGAGCCAGACCCCCTGCTCTCCACAAAAGCTCTTCAGCTGCCATGCAAGAATGTCCGCCTGTACCGATAATATGAATCAGCTCATCGCGCATAATGGCATCTGCCATCAATTCCGCTGCCTTTTTAATATTTTCCTCGCCGGCTTCAATCTTATTAAGTATGTCAATGATGGTTTCTTTATACTGTCTAATTTCCTTGCTCATTTCTTGTAACCCCCTTCAACAAATTAGAAATTCTTTCAATCAAGAATAAGATAGAGAAGAATGCAAAAACAGGTAATGCATAGAATGAATAACCCATTTTCCAGCCCAGAGTAGTAAACCGCATATTCATCTTAGCAGCCGCTGACTCAAGCCCGTAGAAAAATAATATTCCCATAAGAATCAGTATGGCTATACTATTAAATATGTGCAGGATCCTCTTACTCTTAGGAGGAAGCTTGTTTATAACCAAGTCAACTATCAAATGGTCGTTGCGGTGAACCATTACCGCTGCACCTAAAAACATTGTCCAGCTTGCAAGCAGTGTACTGAACTCCACTGTCCATAAAAGTGAAAAATTAAATATTCCTCGGCAGATGATTTCAACAATACTAACTGCAAAAATCAAGAAGAATAAAGTTGCTGACAAACTGCTTAAAATATTATCAAGCTTGTCAAGAAATTTCTTATACATAAATTAACCTCCCATTAACATGTTTGGAATTGCTGTCACTAAGGATGGAACATACGTAACTATGAAAATTACAACAATAAACGCAATTATATAGTTTCTTACCGCATGGGTCAATTTCCCAAAGGGCACGCCGGAAATCTTGGTTTCCACATAAAGCAGAGCCCCTACAGGCGGTGTAATCAGACCAATCATCAAGTTTACGACAACAATAACACCAAAGTGGATGGGGTCAATTCCCATGCTGGTAGCAACAGGCATCAAAACAGGCATGAGTATGGTTATAGCAGGAATTGCATCCATTAGCATACCAACTATAAGAAGGAGAATATTCATTGCAAGAAGGAAAACCTCCGGAGAAAGATTCGTACGATGAATGAGGTCAAGCAGTACAGCCGGAATTTCCTCGACTGCAATAAACCATGAAAAAATACCTACGACACCGAACAGAACCATTAGAGAAGATGCAAAAGAAGTCGCCTTCTTAAATGCTTCAATTAGTTTCTTTAATGTAATAGTTTTATAAAAAAATACACCGATTACAAGAATATAAGCTGACGCCAAAATAGCAACCTCAGTAATTGTAACAAAACCAGTAATAACACCTAATAAAATTATAATAGGAGCGATAAGCGCCAATAAAGCATCTCGAAATAGCACCTTGAATTCTGCAAAAGACTTCTTGGTTTTTACAACTTTAATATCCTGCTTGCGAAGCTCTACTGCAGTTACTATAACCAATGCAGCAGTAAGCATAATACCCGGCACCACGCCACCCAACAACAGCCTTCCCGTTGACAAATTCGACAGCATAGCTAAAAATACCATAGGTATGCTGGGAGGTATGATAGGTCCAAGAACAGCAGCACAACAGTTGACTGCTGCGGAAAAGTCTTCGGGATATCCTTCTTTTTTCATTTCCGGAATCAGCACAGATGATACCGCACTGCAGTCTGCAGGAGCGGAACCGGAAATGCTGGCTAAAAGCATGTTGACAAAAATTGCAGCATAGGCTAGCCCGCCTTTAAAGCTTCCCACAAAAAACTGGGTTAAGCGGATGACTCTTTGAGTCATACCGGAAACGTTCATTAGTTCACCTACTAGCATAAAAAAAGGAATTGCAAGTAATGAATAACCGCTGATGCCATTTACCATACTTGTAGAGACAAGGTTTAAGGGTGCATTCCCACTAGCTATAAGATATACGGAAGATGCTAGACCCATAGATACAAAAATCTCCACTCCCAAAAACATAAACAAAAACATTAGCAGGAATAGTACTAGAATCATATAACCTCCTAAAATGACTGTACCCCTTGTTAAAAACAGCTGTACCTATTAATAACAAGGGTACAGGAATCGGTAGTCTGGATTCACTTTAATTATTTGCCTTCTTTGTAATCCTTTACAACTTTATAAGCTCCAGTAGCCCATGCTCTGCCTTCAGCGTCAAATTGTTCATAGATGGCATCACCGAGCTTTGCTCTGATAGAATCCAGGTCTGTTTCAACATAGTTCATTTCTCCCTTGAGAAATTCAAAGGTTTCGCTGATATTTTTGTTTGTAAGCTCCGTCTCAATTTCACCAGCCTCAGAAGCTGCTTCAGCAAGAGCTTTTTTCTGATTGTCACTCATCTGGTCCCATATCTTTTCACTGATGTAATAGGCGCCGATGTCACGGATATAGTCAGTCTTCATCAAATATTTCTGAACCTCAAAGAAGCTCTTGTTCTTTACAGTAAGGAATCCATTTTCCTGCGCATCAGCAGTGCCTTGACGAAGTGCCATGTACAAATCGTTGAAAGGGATTACAATAGGTTCTGCTCCCAGTGCCTTCATAGTCTGCTGTACAACAGCTATTTCAGCAGTCCTAACCTTTAGACCCTTGAAATCGTCAGCTGTTTTTATAGCTTTGTTGGCTGAAAGCTGACGAGCTTCAGTTTCACCCTTAACCATAAAGGCACGAACCTGAGTAGCTTCTGCCGCTTCATCAAACCAAACCTTTGCAGCGTCGGAATTCATGAAGCCTTCCAACTGTTCATAGCTATCCCAAATGAAAGGTGCAGCAGTAATGTTGAGCTTTGCAGCTCCTTCCAGCATGCCATAGCAAGATATTCTGTCGTGCATCATATCAACAGTTCCGCTGGTCATACCCGGAAGCATGTCAGTCAATCCACCGAGGGCGCTGTTATTAAACAGTTTGATCTTAAGTGTACCCTTGCTTTTCTCTTCTACCAGTTTGATAAATTCCTTGACCGCAAAAGTTGCAGGATCATTGTCATCACGAATAGTCCCGAGCTTCAACTCAAAGGTCTTCTCAGTTCCTTCACCAGAACCTGTTTTAGAAGTATCTGCGGTTGTTCCAGGACTAGTGCCACAGGCTGCGAGCAATGATACGCAGATTGCCAGAACCAAAACCAGTGCTAAAGATTTTTTCATTAAAATTCCCCCAATTCCTTATTTTATTTGATTTTTATATGGACTAAACAGACTCTCTGATAATCAGCTTGGGTTCCAAAACTATAGCAATGTTACCCCTGTTAGGGTCGTTTATGCTGCCTATCAGAATTTCTGCTGCCATCGCACCTAATTCATAGGTAGACTGCTCTATCGTGGTAAGTGAAGGTGCTATCATATAGGAAAAGCTGATATTGTCAAATCCTATTACACCCACATCCTCGGGAACATGATAGCCGCTGTCCTGAAGCTTTTTGATTACTCCAATTGCTGTAATATCATTGATGCAGAAAATTGCATTTGGCAGATCTCCCTGTGATATCATTTCCTGTACAAGGTTGATGCCATTTTGATAATCAAACATTTCAACAGAGCTTTGAATCTCATTTTCTGCAATCTTGATATATTTTTCATTTGGAGTAATATTATAACGAGCAAGTGCTTTTTTGTAACCTTCATATACCTGTTTACGGCTAGGGCGAGTCATGGGAGAGGAAATGAAGCCAATATTTTTGTATCCCTTTTGTATTAAAAACTCAGTTGCCATGAATCCGCCTTTGCTGTAATTAAAGCCCACCTTGTTGCACTCAAGGTCAATCTGTTGCTCAAAAGCCACCACCTTAGTACCGGTATCAATCAGTCTTTTTATATGATCATAACTGTCACAGATAGAAACAATAATTACGCCGATACAATCACTTTCCAATAGTTGATTTGCTATTTTCACTTCCAGCATTCTGTTGTTGCGGGAATTATAAAATACCATGTCCATTCCACCAGCCTGCAAAGCGCTCTCAAGTCCTGTAACTAATGATGCATAGTAAGGATTGATGATGTCGGGGGAAATGACTGCAATCTTATTGCCCGCAACCTTTCTTTCACCACTTACTGTATTGTGCTGCTTTTCATATCCCAATTCCTTCGCAATATCTAGTACCTGTTTCTTTGTTTTATCTGTAAACTTGTACGATGAACTATTCAGAATCTTAGAAACTGTAGAAACCGATACGCCTGCCACTTTTGCTACATCATAGACCGTAACATTTCCGTGCTTTTTGTTCACATAAATCTCCTTCCCATTTATAATATTTCATTTTGTTTCATAATTTTAATGCCAATATACATGAAATAAATATAAATATATGCAATTATCTATATTATTATAGTATATTTTACGGAAAACGAAGTCAACTGATATGTAATTATTTCATTTTGTTTCTTTGATCTATTTTTTAGCAAAGCCTATAGCACCAAACTGAATTCGTTCTGCAATTGATTTTTGTCTCCCAGTTGTCCACCTACTCCCCCCTTTTTTAATTATTGAAGATCCTCCATATAATTAGTGAACTCGTTCAGCTAAAGCTGAACGAGTTCACTTTACCAAGGCTCTATAAAACTGCTTTGGTGTAACTCCATACTCATTTTTAAAGGCTCTGAAAAAATTGGAATAATCCCCAAATCCACACTGCTTGTAAACTTCAATTATGGGAGTTTCTTTAATTATAAGCTCCTTTGCTTCAATGAGTTTCTTTTGTACTATATATCTGTGTATAGTAGTCCCAGTATGCTTTTTAAACTCCCTTGAGAGATGAAACTTGCTAAGATAAAAATGTTCAGAGAGCTTATCGATTGTAATGTCTTCTTCAATATGATTATTTATATACTCTATCATCCCATCAATTAGATTGCTCTTTTTTATATCATCATCTAAACGTACTGCTTCATTAAAAGCCAGATTGTTTAGATGTACCATAATTTCCATAATATAAGCTTTATAAAGAAGTTCTCTCCCCATGCCTTTGTAATATTCGAGTCCAAGGAGCTTACCAAGCAGTACTTTTATATTCTTACTCAGCTCTATATCTCCTCTTAAAACATTTTTTCTATTAGGCCCTTCAAAGCAAAGGGACAAATCCGTTTTTTTAGTGGAAAGCTCCTTCAAAAATGCTCTGTTTATCCATAGCACAATCCTTTCATATCTTGGATCCTTATTATTTAAAACTGCCTGATGCAGTTCTTTCGAGTTCATTAAGACTATATCTCCAGGTTTTAAATAATAGGATTTACCCTCTATAAGATATGTTACATCTCCCGAAATAAAAAGATAGCATTCATAAAAATCATGGTGATGAAGACTTATGCTGACGAGATCGGTATTTAAGTAGTGGAATATTTCATAATCACTTGAAAGCATATATTGGCGGGTTAAATATTCGTGAGTTTTACTTTTCAATCGAAACACCTTCCGTTAAGTTTTTTTAAATATATGATATTTCACATGAGCAAGCTTTGCAAGTCTTGCAGCAAAAATAACATATTTATTTGCTTTTAATGCTGCTATAATTAAAGCATTCAATATGTATATTAATGGAATACGAGGAACTCTTGAAAAGACCAACAAAGGAGAGAAGTAAAAATGAAGATGCCTTTTATAGTAGATTTAAGTAATAAAGTAGTAGTAGTGACAGGCGGTACAGGAGTACTGGGAAGCTCTTGGGTAGATGCACTTACAGAATGTGGGGCAAAGGTAGGCAGAATGTGGGGCAAAGGTAGCAATACTTGGTAGAGATTTAGCACTTGCTGAAAAGATGGCTGCAGATGTTGTAGCTAATGGTAAAATTGCGATAGGTGTTGAAGCCAATGTGCTTGATAAAGCAAGCCTTAAAAAAGCTCACAAAGCTGTATTATCAAAATTTGGTCCTTGCGATATACTTATAAATGGAGCAGGTGGAAATCATCCAAAAGGAACAACAACAAAGGAATATTTATATACTGAAGATTTGGAGAGTGAAAATAAAGACCTTATTACCTTCTTTGACCTTGATAAGCAAGGAATAAGATCTGTATTTGACCTTAACTTTCTTGGAATTTTACTATCTTCACAAGAGTTTTCAAAGGATATGATTGGAAAAAAAGGTTGCAGCATAGTAAATGTTTCATCAATGAATGCTTTTACCCCTCTTACTAAAATACCTGCGTATTCAGGTGCAAAAGCTGCAGTATCAAATTTTACTCAGTGGCTGGCAGTTCATTTTTCAAAAGTGGGTATAAGAGTAAATGCCATAGCACCAGGCTTCTTTCTAACAAAGCAAAATGCAGCTATGCTGAAAAATGCCGACGGCAGTCTTACTGAACGTTCCCACAAAATATTAAACAGCACCCCCATGGGCAGATTCGGCAAACCCGAAGAGCTTATAGGAGTAATTCTATTCCTGGTAAATGAAGATGCTTCAAGCTTTATAAATGGCGTAGTTCTCCCAATTGATGGCGGTTTTTCAGCATATTCAGGAGTTTAACATATGTTAATATAGCTAATAATTATGTAAATAAAAAATACTGCATTATATCTTATTCAAACTCTCTTTCATCTTATACGAACTTGCTCTTTTCAGCCCACAATCCTAAAGCCGGATTGCTTATATAGAAAATTTCTTCTCCATTATCCAGAGTATTGAAGCCATCTTTAAGCTTTTCAGGATTATACAACTTATATGCCTCCTGCAAAGGTAGATACCCAAAGCTTACTCCTTCAACTTCTTCTTTTGTCAACTTTTCTACAGCATATGTAATAGAGAACCTGTCATCGGAGGAACCGTGAATGAGGTGTGCGGCCACCGACAGATTTCCTCGAAGGTCTTTATTTTCCTTAACCAGCTTAAGGATCTTCTTCCTTCCTACATAACCATACTTTTTTATCAGTTCGTCATTCCTGACATCTTCCCCAAACTTCCTTACGCCCGGTGCCAATACAATAATATCTCCACCATCAGCGATGGCCATCCTGGTCCTGTAGATAGACTTGTTTCCCAGCCATGTACTCTTGAATTCCTTTTCATCAAGATATACCACTACCTTCTTTAAAGGGCTATCAACAAAGGTCAGGTTCTTTTTCTGGCTAAGCTCCACTGCCTCTTCAAAAAGCTTTCTCTGCCTTCCTATGAAAAGCCCATGGATGGATACCTTTCCCTCTTCTGCTGTGGTGACTGTCAAAACATACATCAATGGAATATTCTTAATAAAGTTCTCCTCAGCATAATCAAATACCTTTCTTACAGGAGTGGCACCTCTTCCCATGATTCTTTCCATACCATAGAAAGCACCCAGCATATGAGACTTGTTGATCATGCTGCTCCCGCCACAACCCACAAATATATTTTTGCTGTAGTTAGCCATTCCCACCACCTCATGGGGAACAACCTGTCCTATGGAGATTATAAGGTCATAGGTTTTGTCCAACAGACGTTTGTTTACTTCCACATCAATTGGATCTTCAACCAGCCCTTCTGATGTGCTGCTTACGTATTCACCCGGGACCTCACCTATCTTTACAACATCATTTCTCCAATTGTGCACCACCATGCAGTCCATAGGCACACCTTCTCCGAAGAATCCCTCCCACTCCTGGCGACTCATAGGTTCATGAGTTCCAAGAGCCGGCATTATTTCTACCTTGCAGCTGTCCTTCAGCATTTCATAATACATTGCTGTAATTTTTCCTGCACCCGAATGCATCCTTGTAAAATCAGGGGGCAGAAGTAGAACCTTCTTGAGCTGGGGTTTCTTATTACTGATTGACTGCTCAAGAGCTTTTAACAGCTCATTATCACTTATTACCGCTTCGCCAGCTGCTTTAGTTATAACCGTACTCATAAATTCACCTCATTTCTTAAAACCATTTAAAGTGGAAAATCCCTTCCATGTCAACTCTCTCGTAGGTATGGGCACCGAAGTAATCTCTCTGTGCCTGCAGCAGATTAGCCGGGAGGAATTCACTGCGGTAACTGTCAAAATACGCCAGTGCACTCAAAAATGCCGGTGTCGGAAGTCCATATCTGACAGCAGTACAGACCACTTCCCTCCATGCACTCTGGTAGCTTTCAAGGATGTCCTTAAAATATGGGTCCAGCATCAGATTTGCAAGCTCAGTATTATTATCATAGGCTTCCTTTATCCTTTGTAGGAACTGCGCCCTTATTATGCATCCTCCCCTGAAAATCATAGCTATGCTACCATAATTCAGGCTCCAGCCGTATTCCCTTGCAGCTGCCTTCATAAGGGCAAAACCCTGAGCATAGGAGCAAATTTTGCTTGCGTACAATGCCTTCCTTACGGCTTCTATCAATTCTTCCCTGTCTCCTTCAAAAGTCAGTGTCGTAGAACCTTTTAATATCTTGCTTGCTGCAGCACGTTCACTCTTTATGGCCGAGATACATCGTGCAAATACCGCCTCAGTAATTGTTGGAGTAGAAATACCAAGATCCAGCGCACTCTGGCTGGTCCACTTTCCTGTGCCCTTCTGCCCTGCAGTATCAAGTATGACATCAATCATAGGCTTGCCAGTTTCCGGGTCATACTTAGTAAAGATGTCCTGTGTAATATCTATCAGATAGCTATCCAATTCACCCTTGTTCCACTCCGCAAATACCTCATGCAGCTCCTCCGCAGAAAGACCCAATATATTCCTTAAAAGTAAATATGCTTCGCATATTAACTGCATATCACCATATTCTATACCGTTATGCACCATCTTGACATAATGCCCTGCACCATCGGTACCGATATAAGTACAGCAGGGTTCACCCTCAACCTTTGCGGATATAGCGGTAAGTATAGGCTCTACCAGCCTGTAGGCATCTTCCTGTCCTCCCGGCATGATGGCAGGTCCTTTAAGCGCACCTTCCTCTCCTCCCGAGACACCGGTTCCGATAAATCTGTATCCTTCTTTCTCCAGTTCCTTGTTTCTTCTGACAGTGTCCACAAAGAAAGAGTTTCCTCCATCAATTAATATATCACCTTTGGATATGTACGACTTAAGCTGCTCTATTGTATCATCAACCGGCTTGCCGGCCTTAACCATTATAATTATTTTTCTGGGTGTTTCAAGGGAATTGACAAACTCTTCAATAGAGTATGTCCCCACAAGGTTTTTGCCCTGTGCTTTTCTCACCATTCCCTCAGTCTTTTCCCTGGAACGGTTGTAAACCGATACAGTAAAGCCTTTGCTCTCTATGTTTAGTGCCAGATTCTTACCCATTACGGCAAGTCCTATTACTCCTATTTGCTGTTTACTCATATTCCAATCTCCTCATAGAAATTTTTTTCCTGCTATACAACTCCGCAGCATTATGATTTCCTGATATAAAGTGGGCTTACTTCCCAGCCCTGGTGTCAGCCCATATAATAAGTCTGAGGTTATATTATCATGTTATTTGATTCACCGTTTTACTCTTGCATTTCCTTGCCAGATGCTCCAGACTTGTTCTTCGTCACCAGGTTGAGCATAATCCGTAAGAAATGTCGTTGCCAACGCCCCGCTTGCCCAACCGAACTGAACCCATTTCTCCGGTTCCCAACCCTTTAGAATCGCGTAGAGCATGCCCCCGACAAAGCCATCCCCGCCTCCGATACGATCAAGGACAGTAATTTCACGGGATTCCACTACATGCCAGTTCTCACCGTCCAGCATAATTGCACCCCACAAATGGCTGTTGGTGCTTATAACCTGGCGCAGCGTAGTTGCAAATACTGAAGCATTTGGAAATGCTTCCTTCACATGGCTGATCATAATTTTGAAGTTCTCGATTTTCGATGCAATATCCTTTCCTCCTGCTTCAGGACCTTCTATTCCAAAGCATAGCTGAAAGTCTTCTTCATTACCTACCAGAATGTCTGAAATACTTGCAATTTCAGTAAAAATGTCTCTAAGCTCTTTTTCCCTACCACTCCAGAATGATGCACGATAATTCAGATCAAATGAAATCCTCGTTCCATATTTCTTTGCATATCTCGCAAGTTCAAGACAGAATGCGCTTGTTTCAGGCGAAAGTGCGGCTATTAATCCTGACAAATGCAAAATCTGAATGCCTTCCCTGCCAAAGATCCTTTCAAGGTCGAAGTCCTTGACATTAAGGGTCTGGCCCACCTCACCGGCACGGTCGTTATGTACTCTGGGTCCTCGAGAGCCATAGCCGCTGTCTGCTATATTAAACTGGTGGCGATAGCCCCATGGTCCTCCCTGTGGAACTTCCACACCCTCGTAATCCATATGCCGGCTTGCGAGATCGTTTTTGATAAACTTCGCAATCGGGCTGTCTTTCACAAATGCCGTCAGCACTTTAACAGGAAGTCCAAGATAGGAAGAAATGCTTGCCACGTTAGTTTCTGCACTTGTAGCCTGCATTGTAAAAGTACTGCTGCTGTGAACAGGCTGTCCGTTCACAGGTGTGATTCGCACGCCCATGCTCGTAGGTACAACCAAAGAATAGGCAAAATCTTTGTGTAATTCCATTTTTATCAAAGCCCCCTAACAATATTATTGATTTTTACTTTCTTTCTTTTATTTTTTTAAGTATATACTTCAACCCATATCCGAGAAAACTGCTATTTCATGTATTTGGGGCTGTACTCTGCAGCGAGCCTTATAGCTTCCTCCATACTTACGGAGCTCGCTATTCCCTTGCCGGCAATATCAAAAGCTGTTCCATGATCAACTGACGTTCTTAAAAACGGCATCCCTATAGTCAATGAAATCGTCTTCTCGAAATCTACAGTCTTGGTTGCTATATGCCCCTGGTCATGGTAGAGTGACAGCACTGCGTCGTATCTCCCTCTTAAAGCCTGATAGAATACCGAATCCGCAGGTATAGGCCCTACGACATTTATTCCTTTTACACGCGCTTCATATACAGCCGGCTCAACATCCGTTACCTCTTCATCACCAAAAAGCCCATGTTCACCATTGTGCGGATTAAGCCCAGCAACTGCCAGAAGACCTTTCTCGAGCCCAAGATTTCTTAATGCACTCTCGCATCTCATAATATAATCGACAATCTTATCTTTTTTAACCAGGTCACATGCTTTTCTCAGTGAAACATGCCTTGTAAGAAAGAATACTCTCATATTGTGAACCTGAAACATTGTAAGCGGATCATTTGTGTTTGTCAGACCGGCGAGCATTTCCGTATGGCCTATATAGTTGATTTTTGCAGCTTTGATTGCTTCCTTATTTATCGGAGCAGTGGCAATTGCATCAATTTTTTTTGCTTTCGTAAGCTCTACGGCCTTGACGATAAATTTGAAAGCAACAGCACCAGCTTGTTCCTGTACCTTGCCATATTCCAGCATACTTGTATCGATATCTTCAAGGGATATGACATCTGCAATACCATATTCATATCTGGCTTCATCAGGTTCTCTTATAACGTTCATAATGAGCCCTGTTTTTACAAGCCCTTCAATTTTCTTTAAAACTGCTATATTTCCAATGACAAGTGGTTTGCAGACCTTAAAAATTTCTTCATTTTTTAGTGCTTTAAGAACGATTTCCGGGCCTATTCCAGCAGGATCCCCAAGTGTTATACCAATAACAGGTCTCTCCATTATGAGCACTCTCCTAATCAAAAATTATATTACTCAAACGACTTGACTTCCTCCAATGTAATTATATATACAAATAATAACGTTGTTTTTTACAAATTTCACTACTTAAATTGCTGTTTAAATCGCAAATATTGCTATGTTTTTTAGGTGCACGGATATGCCCAACCAGGGCTAAGGCTAGCGGCATCCCCAGTAACATAAGAATAACCAAGCCAAAAAGTAAGAGTTTGTATAACTATTATAGATTCAAATAATTCCACAGATAGGACAATGGCATAACCAGAACCATGGCCGGAAGCATATTGGCTATTGGAATGCTTTTAATTTCATTGATTCTAAATCCGGTAGCCAGCATTATAATTCCTCCGCAGGCTGTAAAGTCTGCAATAATAATAGGATTTGTCAGCGGCATTATTACTATTGCCATATAGTACAGTATCAGCAGTATCAAAAACTGGGGTATGCTTAGAATTGCAACCAAAAAACCCAATGAAGCACTGAATATCATAGAAGCAAACAAGTCTAATAGTGCTTTGGTAATGAGTATGGTATGGTCACCTGTAATGCCGGCATGTAAAGCACCGTAGATACCTGTTCCGCTTGCGCAAAACAATACAGCAATGCTGATAAATTTCTCCATAGAGAAGCTGTCTTTTGTGTCGCCGCTTTTACCCATGATTTTTTCCATTGGCACCTTTATTTTCTCTATTAAAGCAGCTATGCTTTTTTCAATATACAGCAGCTCACCTGCTACCGTGCCCAAAATGACAGACAGCACAACAGCCGGTAAGGTTTGTATCTTGATGATGGCCAGAATTCCCATGGACATAGATATAAACCCAAATAACATTGGCAATGTTGTACGAAGGTTTTGCGGCAGCTTTTTACCCGCAAAATTGCCGATAATGGCTCCAATAGCAACCGCCAAGCTGTTGGCAATAATTCCTGTTGGCATATTTATCATTCCTTTTCATGAAATTAGAAGGGCAAAGTGTAAAATTACAGATACACTTTGCCCTATCTGTTGCCCATATTTTGCAGACAGCCTAAATCTCTTTTGCCTGCTTGATTTTGTTTTTTCTGCTGTTTAATATAGTAATTATGAAAGTTGCAACACCGCAGGCCAGTCCTAAGAAGTCAAATATTCTGTTTCCCTGAATGAACATTAGAATAGCACTCGCAACAAAGGCAATACGCAGAATCACCGGTATTCTATTAATAAACCAACCTGAGATTGCAATTGCCATCATAACGATAGCGATGGTTGTAAGTACTGCGATGTAAATGGTAGAACCCGCTGAGGACTCAATAATGAGTAGTGCAGGGTTATATACATATACGAATGGAATAATAAAACCCGATAGTCCCAACACAAAGGCCTGTAAACCGGTCTTGCCGGCGCTGGAGTTTGCTATACCGGCTGCAGCATAAGCTGAAATAGCTACAGGAGGTGTGATAAAGGACATAATTGCAAAATAGAATACAAACATATTGGCAGCTATCGGTGTAATACCCGCTTGAATCAGCGGAGGAACTCCAATTGTTGCAGCAATGATATATGCAGCGGTTGAAGGAAGCCCCATTCCCATGATTATACAAGCAAACATAATCATAAGCAGCATTAGGAACAAATTACCTCCGGAGAGCTTGAAAACAATGCTTGTGAACTTTACCCCTATTCCTGTCATACTTACAATCCCGATAACAATACCGGCACAGGCGCAGGCCATGGCAACCGGAATAGTTGTCTTAACCGCATTGACCAAAGACTCTTTTATCTCCAGTATTGGAAAGCGCTTTTCTTTAACAATGCATTTTATGCAGCCTACCACCAGCAGCACTGCAATAGCAAATATTGCGGAATAATTTGCAGAAAGCTTCAATCCCAATAAAGCTACAATCAGCATTACAATCGGAAGTGCGTAATACCAGCCTTCCTTAATAACTTGTTTAAGCTTTGGCAGACTTTCTTTGGATTCAGCATCCAGCCCAAGCTTGTCTGCTTCAAGATAAACAGAAACCCCCAAGCTTAGATAGTAGAGAATCCCCGGAATAATTGCTGCTATAACTATATTTGCATAGGAGATTCCTGTAATATCTGCCATAACGAATGCAGCCGCACCCATAACCGGAGGCAGCAGCTGACCGCCTGTGGAGGCAACTGCCTCTACAGCACCGGCAAAATCAGGCTTGTAACCTACCTTTTTCATTAGGGGAATGGTAAATGTCCCTGTTGTGACAACATTGGCAACAGCACTGCCATTAATAGAACCCATAAGTGCGCTGGATACAACCGATGCCTCTGCGGGACCGCCCTTCATACGTCCTGTCAAAGCATATGCTATATCAATGAAGAATTTCCCCGCTCCAAACTTTTCAAGAAGCTCTCCAAATATAATGTATAGGGCAACAAAGGAAACAGATGCCCCAATAGTTGTACCAAAGATGCCCTCCATTGTCCATGTAATATAATTGGTTATATAAGGTATATCGTAGCCTTTATGGGCAATTATCTCAGGCATATGCGGTCCAAAAAGTGCATAGATCATAAAAATACCGGAAATGACCGTAAGGGCAAAACCGACTGTCCTGCGGGTAACATCCAGAACCAGTATAATAAGCACTACACCCATAAGAATGTCAAGCTCACTGGCTCCGCCTATTCCACGCTTAAGCATAGCCTGTATAGAAGTGTTCATTAAAAAGTAAGTACCAACAATTAATGTAATAAATGCAACTAGTGCAAAAAGCACAGAATACTTTTTATTTTTTTCCAATCCGCCCTTAAACTGGTACAGGTAATACACAATAATAAGGAGAAATACATGAAAAACTCTCTGCTGAATTACACTAATGGATGTGCTGTATGCGATATATATATGAAAAATTGATCCAATAAGAGACAGTGTTGTAATGATGAGCATTATAAGCTTTGCTATGTTTTTTGCCGGAGCTTTTAGTGATTCCTTCTCCATACAGTTTTCTCTCCTTTTAAAAAATGGGCAGGGCTGTTAACAACCCTCCCCATTCATTATAACCTATTTCTTTAGTGAATCCGGAACGGTTATACCAATTTCCTCGAAATATTTAACAGCACCCGGGTGCAGAGGAATATCAATTTCCTCTAATGCAGTCTCAATATTAACTTGCTTTTCAACAGCGGCATTACTGCTGGCCCATTCAGCCCTGTTCTCCCAAATTGCCTTAACCATTTTGTAGATTTCATCATCTGTGAAACCGGCATTAGTTGATGTGCACATGATAATTCTGGAACGTGGGATTACTACATCAACATCAATACCTGTATATGTGCCCGCAGGTACTGTATACTTTGTGTATGCGGGATATGCCTTGTAGAAAGCATCATTTTCGATTGGGATAAACTTAGCCTTCATAGAGGTTGTCAGCTCTGTCATAGCTGCAGACTTTAGAGGATGTGTTGCAATAAAGCCGTCTATCTTGCCATCCTTCAATGCACTTACAGCCTCAGACTCAGGCATAAACTGCGGCTTGATATCATCGTAGCTTAATCCGTAAATCTCCAGCAGAGCTCTTGCAGCCATCTCACCACCACTGCCTGCGGCTCCTACACCGATCGTTTTGCCCTTAAAGTCTTCAACAGAGTTAATAGGGCTGTTGGCAGAAGTAAACACCTGGAGATAGTTATAAATTGTAGAATAGAGTGCACGGATATCATCATAAGGGTTAGAAGCATAGTCAGCATTACCATAATAAGCCATAGATGCAATCTCTGTCTGTGAAATCCCCCAACCCAGTTTTCCCTCATGAAGGTTTCTCAGATTTTCGATAGATGCGGCAGTTGCCTCACCTGTAGCTGCAAAGCCTTCAACATGATTTGTGATGGTTTCTGCCATCGCCACTCCCATTGGATAGAGAGCTCCTGCTGTACCGGCTGTACCTATTGTAAATCTCTTAACTGTGCCTGGTGAAGATGCAGCAGGATCGCCGGCTGATGAGGAATCCGGGGTACCGGAAGGAGCCGGTGTGGATGAACATGCTGTTAACTGAGCTACTAAGCTTACTACCAACAACATGATGCAGGCAACTCTTAGATATTTTTTCATAATAACACCCTTTCTTATTTGGATTTTATTTTTCTGTTAGCCTTTTAACATTAGCACCAATGTTTGTCATTTCTTCATAGAAACGCGGGAATGAAACCCCGACAAACTCTGCGCTGTCAATAAGTGTACTTCCCTCTGCCGCCAAAGCAGCACAGGTGCATGCCATAACAATACGATGGTCATGATGTCCGTTAAGGTGTGTGCCCTTCAGGTCAGAGTGATAAATAGTCAGTGTTCCCTCTGTTTCTTCGAACTTACCACCCATCTTTGCAAGCTCCTCTACAATTGTTTTACAGCGGTCTGTTTCCTTTAGACGGCAGGCTTGGATATTCTTAAGGACCGTTTTACCTTCTGCCTTGCTTCCCAATACTGCAAGTGCAGGAATAGCATCCGGCATGTCCTTGCAGTCAATCTCAATGCCCTGTAGTTTATGTCCCCCTTCAACAATAACGCCATCTTTACCGTTGTTCAATACCTCAACCTTACCACCCATCTTATTAATTATGTCAACAAATACCTTTTCACCCTGGTGGTCATTAATGTCCATGTTGAGCAGCCTGATTTTTGAATCTGTAATAGCTGCCGCTACCATAGGATATGTAGCGCCACACCAGTCAGATGGCACTGCCTTTGTAAATGACTTGTATGTCTGTCCTCCCGGGATTATGAATTCTTCGAAGTTGTTATTGGTAATTTTGATACCTGCGGCATTGAGCCAATCAAGGGTCAAAGAGGCATAAGGCCTTTCACCCAGGTTTTCTACTAAAATACGAGTATCTCCCTGCAGGCTGGGGCAAGAAATAAGCAATCCGATAAGCCATTGAACATTCACACCTGGGAAGTGAACAGTATGTCCACCCTCAATGGGACCTTCTATAACCAATGGAGCAAGTTCATTATCTCTTGTAGATATTGCCTTACCGCCAAGCTCTCTTATTGCCTTCAGCAGCGGAGCTATCGGTCTGTAGCATATCTGGTAGTCCCCTGTAATAATTGACTTTCCATTAATCATGGAAGCTACTGTAGTCAGTATATAATATCCGGTTCCGGAGTTGCCAACATCCAATACCGCGGATGGTGATCTAAGGTCCATACCGATGCCCTCAATTATCCATTCATCATCACCGGAACAATCTATTTTAGCTCCAAGGGTTCTGCAGCAATCTATAATAGAATAGCTGTCAATACCCGGCATTGGATTGTAGATTCTTGTTTCGCCTTTTGCCAGAGTCCCAAGTACAATACCACGTGCGGTACCGGATTTTGAACCGGGAATTCTGACTTCGCCCTGCAGCTGCTTCGTAGGTTCAATTAAATACATCATAACACTATCATCTCCTAATACTTCGTTATTGTTATTACTATATAAAACATAACATTGCCATTGATATTTGTGAAATAGTTATATATAATGGATTTATAGTCATCGTCTATAAATTGCGAGGAGCGGTTTTGATTATGAATATTAACCAGATACGGTATGTACTAAAAGCTGCCCAATGCAACAGCTTTTCCCGTGCGGCAGAAGAGCTGTTTGTCACTCAACCTACACTTTCCCAGCAGATTAACAAGCTGGAGCAGGAGCTCAAGCTCACTCTGTTCGAGCGTACAACACGCTCTATCAAGTTAACTGCTGCCGGTAATGAATTTATTAAATATGCCCAAAGGATTGTAAATGAATGGACCTCCCTGGAGCACACTATGACCAGACATTTGAACCTGGAGAGCGGGAAAATAGTACTGGGTGTTTTGCCCACACTAAGCAAACTGAACCTCACCACTCATATTGCCTCGTTCATGGATATTCATCCGGAGGCGGCCATTGAGCTTACCGAGGTATGGAGTGAGGAGTTGATTACCAAGCTATTATCTGATGAAATTGATATTGCAATTCTAAATCCCGTTTTTCCGATTGACCGTGATATTCTGAGCATGACGGAATGTTACCCTATTGTTGAGGACAGTTTAATGCTTGTGGTTAATGCAAGCCACCCTCTTTCAAATTCCCCCTGTGTGGATCTGGATAGCGTAAAACAGCTAAAAATGATTATGCCATCAGAACATTCCAGTATCCGGAAAACTATCTCCATGGTTTTTGAGAAGAATAACATTAACCCGCTTATTGTTTGCGAGAGCTCCGGTGTAGATACCATGATAGGCCTGGTGGCTGATGGAATTGGTGTTACATTCTTAACCTCCAGAGTAGCAGAGAAATATAAGCATGACAATGTAAAGGCTGTTCCAATTCTCCCGCCGATCAAATGCCAGACCGCACTGGTTCTGTCCAAGTGCGCGCAGCACAATAAGATCACACTGGCTTTTAAAAACTTCATTCTGGACAACTTTAATGTAAAGGAAAAAACTAAAAACCCCTGAAAAAATTTTCAGAGGTTTTTATATTAAGTTTACTTATACATCTGTCGCCCTCATTGCAATGATTCTCATCTTTGTTTCAGCTGCTCATCCAGAAGTGATTTGGCCACCTGTGGATTTGCTTTGCCTTTAGAGGCTTTCATTATTTGGCCCATCAAAAATCCGGCTGCCTGTGTTTTTCCGGCAATATAATCCGAAAGGGATTGAGGATTGCTGTCCAGAACACTTTTAATGATTCTTTCCAAATCCGCTGTATCACTGATCTGGTCAAGTCCTTTGATCTTTACTATCTCTTCAGCACCCTTGCCCGTATAAAACATTTCTTTGAACACTTCCTGACCGGCAGTAATACTTATCCTTCCCGCTGCGATCATTTCCGTCAGCTTGTAAAGTGCTTCAGGGTGAACCGGTATTTGGTCTGTTTCAAGCTCCTTTTCATTTAAAAACTTCAGCATGTTTCCCAAAATCCAGTTTGCTCCAATCTTTGGATTTGTACCATATGCTATCAAAGCTTCATAGTATTGGGAAAGTGCTTTATCCCCAATTATTATGTCAATCTCCTTTTCTTTAAGACCATAAAGCTCTTCAAAACGTTTCTTCTTTTCCATTGGCATTTCCGGCAGAGCTTGCTTGATCTCTTGTATTTGGATGTCATTAATTATGATTGGAACAAGATCAGGCTCCGGAAAGTATCTGTAATCATGTGCATCCTCTTTTGAACGCATGGGAACTGTTTTTCCTTTTGCGCTGTCCCATCGCCGTGTCTCCTGCTTTATTTTGTCTTCCTCTCCAAAAGTATAAAGCTCCTTTTGACGTTTTTCTTCCTTTTCAAGAGCCTTTTGCAGCTCCTTGAAGGAGTTCAGGTTCTTTAGCTCCACCCGGGTATTCAGTGTATCCTGACCCATTCTTCTAATGGAAATGTTTGCATCACACCGCAGAGAACCCTGCTCCATACGGCAGTCAGAAATTTCACCATATTCAAGCATGGCTTTGAGTGTTCTGAGGAAGGTAATAGCTTCATCTACCGAGCGCAGGTCCGGTTCTGTAACTATTTCAATAAGTGGAACACCGACGCGGTTATAGTCAATCAGTGAGCTCTCTTCATCCTCAAGATGTACCAGCTTTCCCGCATCCTCTTCCATATGGATCCGGTTCAATCTTACTCTGCGTTTTACCCCTTCCACCTCAATATCAACATACCCTCCCTTGCATATGGGAATATCATATTGAGAGGTCTGATATGCCTTTGGAAGGTCGGGATAAAAATAATTCTTGCGGTCCATCTTATTCAGCTTGTTAATCTCACAGTTTAGTATTGTACCTGCCTTCATAGCCAGGTTTACCACCTCTTCATTAAGCACAGGCAACGTTCCGGGAATTCCCAGACATATAGGGCAGGTATTTTCATTTGGTTTTGCACCGAATTCTGTGGAGCAGGAGCAGAATATTTTTGATTTGGTGTCCAGCTCTGCGTGTATTTCAAGTCCAATAATGGTTTCAAAGTCCATTTTCATTTCCTCCCTTACTAAAGCATAGGCTGCATAGCAATAAGCTTCAGCTCTTGTTCCAAAGCATAGGCTGCTTTGAAAATTTTGTCTTCTCCGTAATGAGGTCCGATAATCTGAAGGCCTATTGGCAGTCCGGTCTTACTAAAGCCGCAAGGCATGGAAAGAGCCGGAATTCCTGCCAGATTTATATTTATTGTATAAATATCAGCTAAATACATTTCAATTGGATCACTGCTTTTTTCACCTATCTTAAATGGTAAAACAGGTGAAGTAGGGCTTAGTATGAGATCATAGCTTTCAAAAACCTTGACAAATTGCTCCTTTATCTTCTTGCGGAGCTTCTGCGCCCGATTGTAGTAAGCATCATAATACCCGGAGGACAGGGCATAGGTACCCAGCATTATTCTTCTCTTTACCTCTTCTCCAAATCCCTCGCTCCTGCTTTTCTCCATAAGTTCGTCCAAATCTCCAAATTCTTCTGTTCTGAACCCGTATCGTATTCCATCGAACCTTGCAAGGTTTGAACTGGCTTCTGCTGAAGAAATTATATAGTAAGCAGAAAGTCCCTCTGCTGTAATCGGAAGGGATATGTCTTCCACAACAGCACCCAATGCTTTGAACTTTTCTATGCTTTCTTTGATGGAAGCAGCAATTTCCTCATCCAGTCCCGATTGAAAGAATTCAACAGGAACAGCAATCCTCATGCCTTTGACACCCCCTTCAATGCAGCTCATATAAGCTTCAGTGATGGAATGCTTGAC
>LOES01000038.1 GCA_001515955.1 Clostridia bacterium BRH_c25
ATCAGCTGATGCATTATTTCATAGTATCTCTTATATGCTTCATCAACATCAATGCCATGCCAGAACTCCGATTTATGGTCGAACCCCCAGTTATCGATATAATGCACCGAGCCGGTGACAAAGTCCCATTTATACTGCTTTAAAAGGCCGGCCAAGATATGTTCAGTCTCGGGAATATAACAGACCTCCAGCCCAAACCTCACTTTTATCGGAAAATTGTAATTTCTGGCCTTATCTATGAATTGCGTGTATTTTTCAAGAGAAGCTTTCAGCTTGCCTGACAGCCAATTTTTCTGATATTCATTATAATTAGCTACAGGTTCATATATCCCCTCAAACTCACGAAACTGGTGAGTGTGCTCAAGCATTTGAATTTCTCTGATTCCATTTTTCTTTGCCTGCTCTACAAAGCTGTTTATAAGCTCTATTGTGTATTCACCGCTATCCCCTTGAAAAATATGTACATGTGCATCAATCATGCTATCCCTCCCCTCAGTCAATTATACCATTATCCTGAATTTGGCAAAATAGTTTGATAACTATTTTAAAATGTGAAACCCATACCAAATATTAGTTCAATGGTATCCCTTTTCTCTTTATAAAGCGATATATCCAGCAATCCTTTTGTGCTCATATTACTTACCTCTTTTTACAGTAACTAATTGGGGCGGTTCTTTGACTTGGTTACAATTGATATAATGCTTTCTCAAAATCTTTTACGAAGTAACGTTTGCCTTTCTTTATTATCTCATGCCCCTCTACCTCCAACAAAAACCTTTGCTGGTCAATCCCATCGGGGTATTTTTCATTCAACTCGCCACCCTTTTTCAGAGTGCGCCAATATGGTGTCGTCTCGTTACTTCCTATGCCTTCCCGCTCCTTTGATGCATTCGCAGCTATATTGATAAAGATTCCCGCCGTAAGCTGACAAGTAAAATCAGCGCCATGCTTTTTGGCAAGAAACACTCTGATTTCATCAGCTGTAATAAGCTTGCCCTTGGGTATTCTTTTCATTACTTCATCATATTCAATTGGAGCTGCGATAAGCATGTTACCGCTTCCAAAGCGTTTTGCCATCTTATTGTCAGACTCTATGAATTCAATCTTAGGTAAATCTCCGGAGTTATGGAGCTTTTCATTGAATGATTTTTTCATAACCTCACCTCCTTTGACCAAGAGTTATATAAGCTGCTATCTGTTCCGGAATACCTCAGGCGGCTCATAAGCATTAATTTTACTATAATAATCATTATTAAAAATGATTTTGTCCCTATGCATTTCTCCCTTTGAGGGATCGTAATTCCAGATCACCAGAGGTTTTACCTCATACAGTTCATTGTTCTCCTTGTTAAAGACATGTGCATACTGCGGGAACCTTTTGTTATATATTCTGATCTTAAGCTTATATTCCTCGCTTCCATGCTCTATCATCCTCACAGTCCCATGTATTTGCAAGGTTGACACAGCAACAGCGGCAAAAGGGTTAAGCTGTATATTTCTGCACTTAAGAGTATCGGAATAACTTCCAAAATACAGATTAAGCTCATCGTCGAAAGCATAGCATATGACTGAATTGTCAACGAATATCCCATTTGATGTAGCTATGCAGGCAAGCTTTTCACCGCCTAATATTTTCTTGAAACTCTCAAATAAATCATTCACTTATTTTATCCCTCCTCCAATTCACGCATAGCTGCACAGGCTTTTCACTGAATTCCAAAGCCACAATAGTAATATTGACTACCTCTCAGGGTCTTGCACCCTATCCGCATCTGTTTTTGCCAGAAGAATATGATTAAAAAAGGCAATCTTCCTATATTCTTCAATATTTGAAACCTTCATTAATTCATTACTTCAAGGGGATTACCGTCCAGTGTGGAAATTGCTTCATCGACGTTATTTTCAAACACAACCTTTTGTAAAATCCTTCCTACATGGTTATGCTTGGCGATTGACATTCTTCCGCCGGGCTTCAGAACCCTGCAAAGCTCTTTCAGTATCTCAATCCGTTCTTGTGCATACTCTAAAACATTATGGCATATAACCAGATCAAAGAAATTATCCGGCAATTTTTTTAGCTGCTTTATATCACCTACTATTTGATTATACAAGTAATCACGATTTCTCATCTCAACCATATCCGAACAAGGTTCTATAGCTGTTACATGGTTTTCCTTTGCATAATGATCGGCAGTGATCCCAAAGCCGCTGCCGAAATCAAATAACTTGGCGTCTTTGGAAAATATCAATACATAATCTTCATCTCCATCAGCTTCTCCTCTTAATACTTCTTTGTGAAAATCCTTCATTTCACTATTTTTTACCATATATACCATTAATATATAGTATATTAAACATATGTTCGCATGTAAATATTAAATCCTTTCTTTTTATGCTGTATAACTTTTTAACTGCCACAGTAAAACCTCTTTTCAAAGCCAAATAGTCTTTCATTCCCTTCCAAAGATTAAGTTGCTTATCCTGGAAACAAACTCCATGATATATATTTCTATATTTATCATAATTTCCCTCCAGATTCCAAAAAAACAGAAAAGGCAGGTAACCGCCTTATTCGTTTTCAATCAAATTACATTAATATAACCCTTCCTGTTCTGCTTAACCATTATCACTGCTTCTATTATTATTTTTTTAATGCCTCAATCTCTTCTTCAACTTCTTCGGCGCCTTCTGCATAGAACTTTTCCTCATCGGGAGCCAGCTCTTTTAATAGCCGCAGGAATTCTCCGGCATGAACCCTCTCTTCATCTGCAATATCCTTCAATACTTCAATTGCCAGCTTATTATCTGTCGATTCGGCTAACTGCATATACAACTGTATAGCTTCATACTCCGCAGAAATCATGAATCTGATTGCCCTTATCAATTCCTGCTCAGTCAGCTTGCGGTCTTTTGCAAGACCGGAAAAGGAATTCCCAAAATCAGGCATTACATTTCCCTCCCTATGCTTTTTTTCATTATTATATTACAACAGGAACAAATTGTAAATTCTTATACAGAAACGGGTGTGACTGCTAAAGAATGTTTATATCTGGTCAACTTTCATATCACATGCGTACTTCTGACTATCCTTATTAAGTATCAGGAACTTGTCCACATGCGGCTTAACCTCTTCCCCAAAATAGCCTTCGGAAATTTGTAATCCTTTCATAATATACCTCCAGATTGCTACTCCCTATGCAGCAGCTTATGGTACGCATCCAACAAATCTATCATCTTTTCGCTCTCTCCACCATGATCAGGATGATACTTCTTTGCCAGTTCCCTAAATTTTCTCTTCACATCATCAACGGACGCTCCCGGGAGTAAACCGAAAACAGATAAAATGTCGGGATCATAGATATCATCAAAATTCAATCCATTTTCCTTGTACTTCTGAAAATATATACTGTAAAAGTATTCTTCAAATACTTCCTTCAGTTCTTGCTTGTCAAGCTTGGCTAACTTCCATAAGGGATACTTCACAGTAAGTTCGTTAAATGACTTTGTACAAAAATAGTCATCCCAAACATACTTTATTGCAGGTGCTGCCGGATCATTTCCAAAACGTATGCGTTCTTCCACCTTTTTCAGTTCTCTCAACTTATGCTTCAATTGGTCAATATCCATATGATTACTCCTTGGCGGTGCTTGCCGCCCGGTACTTTCCAAGTGTTCTACCTCGTTTAACCGCTGTCGCCAGCATCCTTTCCAGCAGGATATCAAAAGCCTCATTGAAGCTTTTTTTGTCTAATATAAGCTTGTTTTTTATCGTTTCTGTATCTGCCGGCCCGTTGATACACAAGAAGTTGTATATATCCAAACTTGAAGCAGGAATACTTAGAATGCTGTGCTTATACCTTTTGAGTAAAAAATACAACTCCTTTGAAAGGTAGCATGTCCGTTTTTTATATATCTTGCAGTAAAATACTTCTCTTTTTTCTATCAGTGATACTATTGAGTCCCAATCACCTCCAACATCAGATAGGCTGGGCAAATACCTGTTTTCATTGCACAGCAATAATCCGAATGTATTCAAATAGTTCAGTATAAACTGCTCCTTTTCTCTCATTTTAACACCCTACTTCACTTTACATTATGAACTTATTAATGAATTAGTCCGCCTCTTTATTTAGAGCCACCTCGTTGACGTGGTGGCTCCAATTCCTATAATCCTAATTATCCCATATATATGGTGTTTTTCCAGCTGTTAACCTTAAATTTTTTCTACAGGAAACTGGATCTCGGTAATATACTCACTAGGGTCCTTCGAGTTCCACTCACCCTTTAAATATATTTCTCTTTCGTTTCCGCTGATCCTGTAACCATTGTCTTCAATCCACCCGGTTATCGCAGCATATGCCAGCTTCAGATTCTCATAGGGCCCCTGATGAACAACACATGCCATCTTTTCTACCGGCGGCATATAGTATACTTTTACCCTGTCTGTCGAAGGAATATCTTTATCAATAGGTTCAAACACTTCTCCATCTATTCCTTTTCCTTCAATTTCTCCATAGTATGAAACAAAACACCCCGCAAGTACCTTTGCACTGTACTTATTTATATGGGCCACTACCTCTTCCCATAAATGTCCTTGGTCTCCGTAATGCTTCATTATTCCTCGCACCGAAGCAACCCTGAAGCTCTCGGTAGATTTTATCACAACATCATAATTCATAACCTCAGCCTCCTGTTTAAATAGTGTGATCAATTTTTCTACTCTATCAAGTCTGCCTATTTCATCGTAATGCCGGAGCAGCTTGGTGGAAACCCTATTCAGTTTTGCAAATTCTCCGATTCTGAACATCTAATCACTCCCATGTACATTGGTTGAAAGATCTTTCACTAATAGCGTAAACCTTTACGTAACAGGAAAGTCAAGAGGTAAAATAAAATATTTATAAGATGCTTCACACCTTATCCACTATATAATCTATAATAATAAAATGGCTTTTCCTCTGCTTCTCCGGAATTTAATATCATCCTTGTCCCAACCTTTGTGAATCCACACTTTTCTACTATTTTCTGAGATGGATAATTATCAATCTCAACAATTGCAATAAGATACTCAATTCCTAATGTGTTAAGAGCCCATTGCGACATTGTTTTTGCAGCTTCACTCATAAAACCTTTATTACAATAATCTTCTGATATGAAGTAGGCAATTTCTATCTCATTGTCTACTTCCTCCTTATTCCCTATCCCAACCATTCCTATAAGGCTTTCATTTCCTTTCAAAGTAACAGCAAGCATTATTCTAGCCGTATCTTTATTTGCTTTTTCATATTGATCTTGAATCCATATTAACCAGCTTCTCCTCCCCTCAACTGTTCCTTCCCAATCAGGCATCCATTTTAAAATATATTCCTGATTGCATATCGAAGACAATTCCTCTGCATCTTCAATTGTAAATTGTCTCAAGATAAGCCTTTCTGTCTCAATATAAATACTCATTGCTCTCCCTCTCTATATAGATTTAATCCATGTGGACCAACATCGCCCAACACTTACAGCTTTGTGCAATTAATTCGCAGTCAGGATTATGCCATTTTTGCGAGGAGCAGCCGCGCAAAATCCCTTGCACCGTTTATAGCATTCTTTGTCTGGAAGGATGCTTTGTCATCCTCATCTCTTACCGAGTACATTCCCAGATACTCCAAATTGGAATGCTCGCAAAGGCGCTTGATTCCATCCTCGAAGGGTCCGGCCCCATATTGTGCGTCATACCCGTGTGTTGCAATAATAGCACATTTCTTACCTTCCCAGAGAGAGCCCTTCCCTCTGCCGTAGAATTTGTTCATCCCGAAATGCCGGTCAAGCATAGCTTTCATTTCTGGCGGACAATACCATGTATAGATAGGTGTTGCCAGAACAAAACAATCAGAGCTTATGATCTCCTTAACGATAGCCTGCATATCATCCTGCTGTTTGCAGCCGTATTCACCGGTAATATGCTGACAGGCATAACAGCCCAGACAAGAAGAAATATGCTTGTCAGCCAAATTGATATACGCAACCTCTACATCTTTTGCTTTCAACTCTGTCATGAACGGTTTCAATAATTCTGCTGTATTTCCATTAATCCTAGGACTTCCCATTAAGACACAAATCTTCATTTTTAACCTCCTAAAATTGCTTTTCTTCTGAAATAAATATTTTATCAGACATACTTGACACTTTTCTTTCAAATATCCGTACATTTTTGTCCTATTATTTCGGAAATCTTGACATCCGGGTGATGATAATAGTAATCCTTTGTTGTTATCCCGCCTTGAATGGCTTTATTAGGACACCAGTTGTAGCATGCCAGGCAATTCTCACAATCAATTCAAGCTTCTTTTTCCATTCTGCATATATCTCCTGGTAATTCTCTCTAGGCTTGTGAAATGCATTCTGGGGCATGTGTATTCCGTACGCAGCTGAAAGCTCGCCACCTTTGGAACGTATTATTCTTCTTAGTATCCTCAAGGATGCGCTTGCTGCCCCTCCATAGTTGCTGACTGCAAATATATATTTTTGCTGCAGGTTCTCCAGTCATAGTTCTCCTGCATACTTCAGTATCAGCAAGCTTCTGAAAGTCAGATCGTACATCCACCTCTCATTTTTCCAATCCTTCTCCAGCGCCAGTCCGGTATAAGCGCTCCATTTTTTGAAACCGTAATCATCAGGCTTGATTCTGAAAAAACCTTCTCCCTGACGGAGTATGGTCTTGAACTCATCCAACTGCCTCAAAAGCTGGGGTATATCCTTAACCACCCCAAGCCGTGCGAAAAGCTCAAAGGTATGAAACCAACAAAACCAATCCCTGTCGGTAAAATCACTTAACTTTTTCGATAAATTTCTTGGATATAGCATTGCAGGCGCTATCAGCTGACTTTTGTATTTTATGTATATGTCTGGAATGGGGGACAAGTTGATTAAGTGTTCTATACATTCTTTTATCCTGCCAAGGCTTTCTTCATTCCGCCATCCATTTGTATATGCCAATAGTCTGAGATGATAAATCTCCGGAAGAACAACTGCACTCTTATAGAATCTTTTATTTTTATATACCCCTGTTATATCATCAAAATCATGAATGTTTTCCGACCTGATAAAAACCTCCATGGCTCTCTCTATCTCAGTCTTTATGAAACCATGATCCTCAATGCCGAAATATGCAAAGACCACAGATCGTATATAATCCTGACCATGCAGTCCTATTTCCGGAATATAGCTATTCCATTTTGAACCGCCTTTATTCCATCCCTCTTTTAAAAGCGCATCAAGGCCCCTCTTAACAAAATCATTTTTTACGCTGAAGCCCATCTCCCTTAAGAATCTTAATGCAGATTCAGCACCTGTCGTACTATATTTTCTTTTTTCCCTTGGAATCCATCCTCCGTGAAAAACTTCCCCAAAATATCCATCATCATTCTGCCAGCTGAGAGCATACTGAACTCTATTATCTTGAAGAATTTCATGCTGTAATTGGTCCAAGCCCGAATCATCTTCGAGTATTTCCTTTTTGATCCTGTACTTGATTGATGGGCATGAATGCTCCATAAGTTGTTTAATTGTTTCATTGTACATAAATTTACCACACTCCTGGAAACAAATTTAGTCCGCTTTATAAACGTCCCTTTTGTCCTTAAGCTTCTCTGCCAGGCTGCTTGCCAAGAGCGTACCGCAGTCAGGCCCCGTATGTCGCTAGCAACCTCCTTCGTTGAACCGTAGCATGTTGCATATACTACCAAAACAGAATCTGACATGTTTATCTCCTCCTATATGTGTGGACTGTATCTTTCTTCAATTATAAAGAACACCGTATCCGACCAGCTTCTCCCTCAGTTCAAGCGCTGTTGTAAATAGCATCGCTTCAAATCCTAACTTTTCCGCACCTTCGATATTTTCTCTTGTATCATCTATAAAGACTGATTCACGAGGCTTGATCCCATATGTCATTATCAATTTGTCATAGATATCCTTCTCCGGCTTCAAAAGCTTTTCTTTGTATGAGACAATGCCGCCATCAAAATTCATAAAGAAGTCATATCTCCTAACAACATCTTCAAAGGCTAACAAGTGAAAATTTGACAGGAAATATACCTTATATCCCATACCTTTTAACTCTTTTAAGATGTCAACAACACCTTCTACGGGTGTAAGAATTTGATACCAGTCATCCATTACATCCCTGATAATCTGGCTCCTCTCTTTATTTCTGTCACATATTCTGTCTATGGCTTCAGCTTCTGTAATCAATCCCCTGTCAAGCATAGGCCACTCCTTACTTTTAAATACTTCTTCGTATATCTGATGGGCTCTCTGCTTTTCAGGAATTATTTTATACAAATACTCTAAGGGCTTGAATTCAAGCAATACATTTCCCAAATCAAAAATAACATTTTTTATCATTCCGCATCTCTTACATCTGTTTTTGTCAACAGTAATCATCATTTTCATTCCCCCTTTAAGCCATGGCGCATAACAACCACGATGCAGCTCCGTCAATTTTTCTCTTAAGCTCTCGCCAATACAGTTATATATATTTCTATATTTATCACAATTTTCCTCTAACGTCAGAAAAGAAGATAGGGCAGGCGATTTGACCTGCCATATCCAAAACAAAGTATACTATGCGGTAGACTGCCAACTATATCACTTTTTGAAAATCTACAATATCCACTTTTCTTCCGAATTTCACAGCAATTCCTTTATAATGTGCACACTGTTCATATCCTAACTTTCTAAATAATTTAATGCTTGGAATATTCTCACCTGAAACGGAAGCGATCATAATCTCAAATTGGTTTCCTTTTGCTATATTCTCCATATAATTGATTATTTCCAAGCCTGACCCCTTTCCTGTGAATTGAGGTTTCAGATATAACCCTAATTCTACAGTTTTATCATATGCCGGCTTTTTTCGGAATTGTGTTAAGAAACAGAAACCCAATAATTCATTATGCGCATAAACAAGAAATGTCTTATATTTCTTATGATTGATAAATACCCTGTTCTTAAGCTCTTCCAATGTGATTTTATCATAATCGAAGGTTGCAGTAGTATTCACTATATAATAATTGTAAATCTCCAATATTATATTGAGATCTTCTTCTTTTGCTTCAATAAATTCAATTGAATTATCCATAGTAATCTTCTCCTTATACATAATCAGATTTGTCCGTATGCTTATATTCCTGTAAAAAAGCCAGTACATTTTCTAGCCATTCTTGATTGTTTGTGACCCTGCCCCATTTTTTGTTTCCAACACACAGATGACTTATCTTTTTCATATCGCTTATATAATTATCTCGAAAGTGAACCGAATCAGGGGCCAGGGCACCCAGCATAAATTCGCAAGGTTTATTAATAGTATTTACGCGCTCACGAAACCCCTGAACCGGACCCACAGAGCTTTACTCCCCGGGGTGCTTGTCCTCCGGTAAAAATGTGATTAAAATCCAAATCAAAGCTCTTAGTATTGGCACTTCAACTATCTGTTTACTTTTTTCCCCTCATAAACCGATGCAATGCTGAATGCCTTTACCCCAACAACATTATTATTTTTATCCGTTATAAACTTAACACGATTACTCTCATGCTCCTTATAATGAAAATCTGTATCACTTACTGGTAAAAGCTCGTAAATATTTCCATCCTCATGTTTTGCATAAAGTTTGCCATCATTATAGGTTATTGTAATGGAGAAACCCTCTTCAAATTCATATTCATCAGAATATTTCTTTAAAATTTCTGAATTTACTTCTACTACATTTATTTTTTTAGGTGCTGTATAATAATCTTTCTCAAAAACTATTGCTGCCATAGTTTCTGAGACTTCATAAAGAGCTGTATAATCACTATTGTTAGTCAAAAATATTAATACATAATCATCATCAGGATATCTTAAAATTGATGAATAATATCCGTCTATATGCCCGTTATGTGAAACTTCTTTATGACCAAACCTTTCTGCTACCCCCCACCCATATCCATAGTTTGAATCTGAATAGGATTTAAACATGTTGTCTAAAGATTCTTTACTTAATAATTTGTCAGAGTAAAGTGCTCTATCAAATTTATACAAATCCTCTACGGTAGAATAGATGTTTCCACTTCCCAGCAGTTTTGAAAAATTAAACATTGGAAGTTTCATAGGGTCACCGGTTAGTATTCTATATCCAATAGATTGATTATCTCCATATGAATCATCAATACCACATCTAGAAGTGTTCATTTCAAGAGGAATAAATATATTATCTCTAATATAGTCATTATAAGATTTACCCGAAACCTTTTCAATTATTGCTGCTAAGATATTGTATCCTGCATTACTGTATGAATAATCTTCTCCTGGTTCAAACAGCAGTGAAGCTCTGTTAATATACTCTATATTCTCTTTTAATGACACACCATTTAATCCATACATCAATCCACTTCTTATTAATCCTGAAGTATGGGTTAAAAGATGGTGAATTGTTATGTCATCTCCTCTTTCATGTCCATCTATATATTTTGATATAGGATCATCCACATTCAAAAGCTGTTTTTCCTGAAGCTGCATAATTGCAGCTGCTGTGAATGATTTTGAAAGAGAGCCTATTGCAAATACGCTATAGGGCTCATTGTGAATATTTTCTTCATAATTTGCCATACCGTATCCTTTATTCAGTAGTATTTCATCACCCTTAGCCACCAAAATAGCACCGCTGTACTTATAACTGGAGTTTTCATTATATGATGTCATGTACTCATCTAATTTTGATACTATATCGGATTGATTATTTCGTTCTGCATCAGAAAAAGAATTTTCTGCTCTATTTGCACAGCTGCATGTAATACAACTGAAAAATGCAACCATTATTAAAGCTACTGTTAATGATTTTACTTTTTTCATATATAGCCACCCCACAATCAAAGTATTTTGTAACACTGCAACAAACATGGTTACAGGTTTAAGGAATTTATTCAAACCGTTCCTCAGCTCTTTATTGCAGCAGCTTAGGGCTGTTTGCCTTTCACAGCCTTACTCATCTTTTGATAAACTGTTATAAAAGCCTGTTTTGTCAGTCCATTGAATCAAGTCAATCTCAAAACCATCCGGATCTCTTATATATAACTGTCTGGAATATTTCTTCACAACAACTTGCATATCCATATCAATGAGGCCCTTCAATTTCAGTTCTTCAAGAATTTCATCCGCCTTCTCAACGGAGTATCCAATATGCCTGAAATTTTCATCTTTCTGTTTAAAGCCTGTCCTCTCAGAAATAAAAATTTCATGATTGAAGCCTTTGAGAATTGCATAATTCATTCCGCTTTCCTTTTTGCCTTTGCCGATTAGTTCATAACCAAGCACTTCTCTGTAGAATTCAATAAACTTATCTACATCCGAGACATATCTATTCAGATGATCAATATATGGTTTCATATCATAATTCTCCTCAAAGCATTTATCTTATTTGCAAGGCTCCACCTTACGCCATGCCTTCATTGCACTTACAAAATCATTCGTATACCCGGAATGTGCCGTAAACATCATTTCCACATCTTTTAACCCGGATAGCTTCCTAATTGATTCTTTTTGTGTTTTTGTATCCATATTAATAAAAAAAGGAAAGTTATATGCCTTGTTTCTTATCAGCGCCATACTGTCTCCAACAAACAAATATTCATCATTTACCAGATATGACATTGAACCCGGGGTATGCCCCGGTGTCTCAAACCCTCTTACAGATATATTGCCTGCTTGAACAACTTCATCATTATTAAGCAAGCAGTATTCCCTCTTAATCGGGCTGTTATATTTGATGCCAAATGCTCTGCTCTTTTTTCCATTGATCATCTGCCCCTCATTTTTTGATAAAAAAATGCTTGCATTTTTAAACAAGCCAATACATCCTGCATGGTCATAATCAGAATGCGTAAGAAATACATGGGAAACTGTATTGGGATCAATATTCAAATTCTTCAATCCCTTTTTTACAATATAACCTCCAAATCCTGTATCTATACATATCACGTTGTTTCCATCTTTGATAACGAACATATTAACCATCATAGCTTTTATTGCAAAAATATTATCAGTTATTTTTCCTGTCTTGATTGGAATAAATATCATTGTTAATACCTTCTTTCCACTTTCTTATTGTATTTTAGTTGATTTTATACCTTTAACTATAATCCAATCAACTATAATCCCAAATCCAATTCCAAGTAAATATGCTGCTAAATCACTCCACAGGAATCCATATCCTAAAATCAGGCCCCCCAATGTTGTCCTCCTGATCGTATCAATCCAAGGGCTGTGATATAACTGACTAAGCTCTATTGCGAAACAAAACAATATGCTAATTGATGCAGCTTTCTTAATTGGCCGGTTTCCGAATAGTATCCTTACAAACAGATATACCATTAATGCCCACAAGGAATCTCCTAAAAATAAATCAATTATATCCGGTATATAGGCAGTCATTCTTCTGGATAAAAGGTCCATACAGATAACAAAAAATACTGCTGATATATAAAAAAGCCTTTTATATTTATACTTCATTGAGTACATCTTTCCGTCTAATGTGATGTAACTTAACTCAAATTACACTAGAAAATTCTTCATATCACATTCAGATTTCAAACCAATAACACATACCCTTTTTCATAAATGCAAAGCCGGCCTTTTCCACTGTTCTCCTTGAAGCTATATTAGAATCAACACAGTCCCATTGTGCTGCAAGGCCATTATCTGCGCATTCATTTACAAAGTGACATGTCAAAGCAAGTGCTAAACCTTTCTTTCTATGACTGTTTTCTGTTTCAATATCGATTGGGATTCTACTTCTATATCTCGCTGTTCCAACAATAACTGCGACAATTCTATTCTGATTAACTGCCACAAATGCTACACTTTTCTTCAGAAAATCATTATAAGTACCCCACGATTCCAGCAACCGTTCCACCAGCAACTCTTTATTATCAAATGTACCACTTTTTAACTTCTTTAAAAGCCCAGAATCAACTTTAAATATCTTATATCCATCCGGAATTATTATACTTCCATTATATCTATCGCTTTTTCGGAAGGAATATTCATCTTCTGTATGAATAACCTTATCGCTAAATATATCCATAATATATGGTTTCGCTTTCTCTGACTCAATAGAAAACTCAAAATAGTTAACTCCTCTGCTTTTCAACTCACAAAACATATTTTCTATCAAAAATGTTTTGAATCTGCTATAAACCTCTATATTGGCGGATTCTCCTAATACTGAGAACCCGCCTACTGCAAATGAGTACACCAATGCAATGCTAGGATTCTCTTCATCGTCAACCCATATATCACCCTTACATTCGCCGGCAACAATCCCTGAAAAGCTTGGAATATCATCATACGTAATATTGGCAATAGCTCTTGAGCTAAGCTTGTCTACTTTTAACAACCAATATCAACCCTCTCATTATATAAGTAGCCTTTAGTTTACACTTTTCTACAAATATGATTTCTATGCTTTTCCCCTTCCGGTCTGCAGTAATCCTTTCCGTACAGGCCTGTATTTATCTGCCGATAAGTATCTGCAACCTGTTAACTTCTCAACTATTTTATCTTTGGCTTCATTCTATCAAATCTACGGCCAAGGAATATTCCGATAAACTACCCGTTATTGATCAATGCTCCGATGTTTCTGGGCATTGCCTCATACCATTCGTTCAGTCCCAATGTAAATATCTTTTCTTTCATACCTTCTAAAAAGCTTTCTATCGCAGTTCCTTGCAGGAGCATTTCAGTTTCTTGCTCTTAAAATACAAGGCACCTGCTCATTTTATCTGTATGATTAATGTTCATAGGATATTTTTCCTGACATCTCAAACAATCATAACAGGTATGATGTACTGAGGAAGGCAGCCATTCGAGAAAGTCTCGGGGGAGCTTCATTTATTGCCGAAAGACACCTCAGACTATCAATCAGAAAGCTTTCTTTTCTTATTGCCCCTGTAGGACAGTTATTAATGCAAATATTACAGTGGTCACATGCTTTTGCTACAGCTGCTTTTCTCCATGAATCAATCTCCCATGGCATATCCGAGAAATATGCGGCCAGTGAAAAACTACTCCCCGTTCCTTCAAAATCAGAGCGAACCAGGCATTTAGCCGGGTACTCCTTCCCGCTTTTTTTGAAATTTTGAGCCCTCAACCTTCCGTTAAAATAAAAATGTTTTAGGACCTTATAACAATATTTCATCACAATAAATCCTTATGCTGAAAAAATAAATTCCCTAAAAGAGTCAACTGTGGAAAAATAATAATCCGAATTTGATTTCATATATTCCTTTATCTCCGGAATAACATGGGACCATCCTGCTCCGGCAAAGGTTATGTTGCAGCTTCTTGCCATATCCAGCCCAGGTTTCAGATCGTCCAGTACCAATATCTCACTGCTGTCCAGCCCGAAGCTTTTCATGATCTCAATTATCGGATACGGGCTCGGCTTCCTCTTTTGTTCATCCGGATCCCAACCAAAGATCATATCCGGCTTCAACTTGCAGTTCAACATGTAATCCCTGGTTATATATTCACTTTCCGAGTGAGATACAACAGTCACTATGCCGCCTGATTCCTTGTATTCTTTTACAAGTTCGGAAAAACCGGGGTAAAAGTCAGGTATTATTGTATTTGCATAGTTCTTCCATGATTTGTATTGATAGTTCTGTTCTTCTTCACTAAGCTTCAGTATGTCTCTGCACAGCTCTCCAAACCCCGGGTTAAAACAATATGAAACAAATTCTTCAAGGCGCAAGGGCTTCATATCAGGCCTCAATACCTTCAGGGCTTCAACAAATGAAGGATAGTGTATGTCCGGTGTGCTCTTAACTACTGTATCATCATGGTCTAAAATCAGACAACGGTATTTCAACTTCAGTCCTCCTGTCACTTACTTCTTATTTGAATGGCTAGTGATTATTAGCACAACAATTTTCTTACCTTTCATAGTGTTAATAATCACTACTTTGATTTAGTGCCTCATACTTATGACAGGTATCTTACCCGCCATATTCAAAAACAAAGTGTACCGGATTGCATATTATATCGCCTTCTGAAAATCTATAAGATCCATCTTCCTTCCGAATTTTACAGCAATTCCTTTATAATGAGCACACTGCTCGTACCCCAATTTTCTGAATAATTTCATACTTTGAACATTCTCGCCGGAAATGGAGGCAATTATAGTCTCATGCTTTAAGCTATACTCATTTTGAGATATCCTTCCCGAACCTCATCGGACAGACTGTTCTGCATTTATTGCAGTTGACGGTATCATAGCCTCTGGCATTTGTCCCGTATGTATTAGGCCTGCATTTCGTCTGATTTGCCCGCTGACCGTCCAATGCCTGGGTTGGGCAGTTTTTTATACACAGGCTGCAGCCTTCAATACAGATACTCTCCACAAGTGGGTCAGAAGCAAGATCGAGATCTGTAAGAACTACACCCAAAGTCAGCAAATTGCCGTATTTTTCGTTCAGCAGAAGTGTGTTCTTACCGAGTGTTCCGAGTCCTGCCAGCACCGCTGCATGTTTCATGGATATCAGTCCGCGGCCTTCCAGTTTTTCCACGTCCCAATATTCATAAGGACCATCTGAAGGAAGCGGTACAGCGTACCCTCCGCAGAGCCTTTCAATCTCTTTTGCTGCTCTGAACGCGACCCAGTCAACCTCCGGGCATGTGCCGTAGTTGAAATGGCCGTATATAAGTCTCGGCTCAACCTTTGTCAGTCCTTTTGGAAGAGCGATTCCGAACACGATGACAGATTTGCAGTTGGGAAAAATATCTCCTGGGTGAAAGCCTGCAGGTGCTTCGGAAAAACGGTTGACATTAGCCACACCGCACACATCCGCACCAAGACTAAATATAAATTTTTTGATTTGGTTCTTCACTCTATAAGCCTTCTTTCCTAAATACTCTGTTTAAATGCACTAGCCCTCTGCCCCGGCAATCCGTTCAATGACATGCGGTCCTATCCTTCTATTGATAAACTGTTATAAAAGCCTGTCTTGTCAGTCCATTGAATCAAGTCAATCTCAAAGCCGTCCGGATCTCTTATATATAACTGTCTGGAATATTTCTTCACAACAACTTGCATATCCATGTCAATGAGACCCTTCAATTTTAATTCTTCAAGAACTTCATCTGCTTTCTCAACAGAGTATCCTATATGCCAGAAATTTTCATCTTTCTGTTCAAAGCCTGTCCTCTCAGAAATAAATCAATTATATCCGGTATATAGACAGTCATTCTTCTGGATAAAAGACCCAGACAGATAACTAAAAATACTGCTGATATGTAAAACAGCCTGTTATACTTATGCTTCATTGAGTACCTCATTCCTTGATTGCATAGCAATGGGGACGATTTGAAGTGTGTTCACAGTCAAAATTCTCTTAGAATCCCGCACTTTCATTAACTATTAATACTTTCATCCTACCCATCACTTCTTGTCCTTCAATAATAACAAGACTATTGCATACTCTCTCTCTTGACTTGCAGTCAACACATTTATTCAACTCCACACAGGGTGGATTGAAGCCTGCTCTTTTCGCATTCAAAGGCGATGCGACATTCCTGACCCTCTGAATTGCCTCGCTTAGTGAATCAACTATCTTATTAACTCCGATAACAATTACAACATTGTCTGGTCCAAAAACCATAGCGGCTACTCGATTTCCACTATGATCAACATTAACTATGTGCCCTTCCAAAGAAATAGCATTAGTACCCGTGACGTACCAATCAGCAGTCAATGCCTTTTTCTTTATCTGTTTACTCTCTTCTTTATTCATTGCCATTGTCTTATCCAAAACAGTGTTTCCTCTTTTTATAAGCTTCTGCACAATTCCAGAATTCTGTACGGTTATTGAATGGCCTATTCCTACTGTGCAATTACTTGGTATCATCTGCAAAAGCATTTCATTTGCTTCATTAAAGCCTTCTAGAAAGAAAGCATCAATATTTCTTAACTTAAGATTGCCTATTAACCTCTGAATTCTGTTGTCTGACACTTGTTAACCTCCTTATGATAAACAGAAGTTTTTATTATGTTCCGTGTCTCCGGCGCCTCCGGGCCGGACCTGCAGAGTCCTTCTCCTGACGGTTTTTAAAGCCTGTACTTGTCACCCATCTCTTTTCTTGCTAAAACCGTAATTTCCTTTATGAACCCTGTTTTTGCAAATGTATATCCGTCCCTATCATTTTTGAACTTTTTTTGCAATTCAACCTTAAGCTTTCCATATTTATCAGCAACATCGGGGTGCGATATCAGATAATCTCTAAAGTAGAGTTCATCCCAATCACCCTCGTATCTCACATGAACATGATAAACTTGACCTTTGAATCCCTCTGGCGTATACCCTTTCATAAACATCATATGTGGAGCTGGATTTTCAGGTTGCGGACTGTATATGTAACCTATTGCTCTCATATCTGATATTAACTTTTCAGTCTCTGCGTTGTCATTTACTTCAAGAAGAATATCAATTGTTGGTTTTGCCGGTAGATTAGGTACAGCTGTACTTCCATAGTGATTCATTCTAGCAATAATATCATTTCCTATGGCTTCTTCTATGATTGCTTTTTCAGTGAGATAATTCTCATTCCAATTTGATTTGTGTTCACTAATAATTATTGGAAATAGCTCCCACAGTTCTTCATTTGTCATGTTTTCTAATGCTTTTGCCATAAATCCACCTCATCAATCTTATGTTTTATACTGCATAATCCAATTTCGTACTATAAACTGATCCAATATCTTTGAGTAACTCTATCTCCATCAGGTATCTCATTTTCAAGAATACCCCCATTTGCTATGATAGTCTTAGCTGACGCAGAATTATATTTATCACATGTAAGTAACGCCTTATCTATACCAAATTCCTTAGCTATTGGCAATACCATTGATAACATTCTTTTGGCAATACCCTTTTCTCGCTCTGAAGGTCTGACCCCATAGCCAATATGACCACCATGCATTAACAAGCTTTCGTTTAATGTATGCCTTATGTGGATAGCTCCATATATTCTTCCACTCTCATCGGCCATAAACAGTATAGTAGAAGGTACGAAACCTTTATCGAAAGCTTCATTGGAAGAATCACTTTCCCACCTTGAGAGCAGGCTTTTGAAATCCATCCCATCACGTCTTGCGGCATATGGTACTATCTTCTCTCCACTTCTTTCCCATTCATCTATGTAATCGATATACTCCTGTTCTATCTCAAGTGATGGTTTAACTAATCTAAAGCTCATTCTTTGTTCACTCCTCTGTTTTACTTTCATCCACTCCAAGCCCCTTAAGAAGTTTAAGCTTTGTTAAACAGCTCATTTATCCAGTTATAGCATGAATCTAATTCTTCATCAGTTATCATATCTGACCTATGCTCAAATAGTAACTTGACATTCTTGTTTTCTGACCTTATTACTTCAAAATATGCCTCAACATCTGCCCAACCATCTGCAGCTTTAAGATTCGGCAATAATGGGAAATGATTATATTCAACTACTTCACCAACTTTAGCATGCCAAAGATGGATTACATGTGCATATTTTACAAATCTTCCAAGAATATCTACAGAATCAAAGTCAGGGTCAATTCTATCCTGAACATGTATTCTTCCAATATCGATACATAGCTTTACATTATTGTATTTCTGTAATAATGCCTCTAGGAATCTTGTTTCAAAAATGTATTTATTTATTGCATCAAGCTCAAGAACCGGGATAAAGTTACATTCGCAGGATTTTTCATTCAGCCATTGGAACAAAGCTGTACTATATGATATTAGCTTATCAAAAGGATATTTTGATTCAAATTCAAATTCGGATTTATCGTTGAACCTCCACCGGCTCAAATCAAATTTATCTTTTATAATCACAGGTTTAGGATAATGAAATAATATATATTCAGGGGAAATGTTCATTTCCTTTATATATTCCAATTCTTCCTCTATCATTTTAAATGCCTGCATTCTTATATCTGAATCAAGAGCGAGAAATAAAGGATCTCTATATGGAAATATACCTGACCGCAATGGAAAATGAATGCCAAGCTTTAGTTTCTTTGTTTCAATTTGTTTCCGTAATTTAAGAATATCATCTTCCGATTTTAGCAAACATGCTTCAACTCCATAGAAACCTTCTCTAAAATCCTTCTTAAACTTTATAGAATCAAAGAATCCAAATTGACCAATTAAAAAATTATTCAATTCATTTTTCTCCTTTTGTTATCTATAGCGTATTTTTTCTATAAATCCGGCACAGGACGTACCGATTTTCTGCTTGGCATTGAATATAACGATCTCGCACTTATGACACCTCTGAGCCAGACCTGCAAAATCCTATCCTTAGCGGCGCTTGCCACCCGGCGGTGGAGTGTAGTTGCTGCTCATCGTGCCGCATGGATGCAGCGGTCTCAAATAGTTTTATAGTCTCTGTTATCGGCTTTATATGTTCTTAATGTTTATGCTTTTGTTACGATAATTTAAGTCAATCCGTTCTTCAAATCCTATCGCATTCCAAAACGCAGTTCCAATACTATTGCTTTTGAAAACAACAAGAGCAACTTTATTAATACCTTCTTTCTCTAATGCCCCAAGAGCTCTATTAACTAACGTTTTCCCAATTCCATTTCCGCGATATTTAATATCAACAGCAGTATGATATATATATCCTCGCCGTCCATCATGTCCGCTTAATATAACCCCTATAATCATATCATCAATTATTGCAACAAAATTGGTAGCAGGGTTTCTTTTTAAGAATTTTGCGATACCTTCTTTGGAGTCGTCTAAACTACGCATACCCATTCCAGCTGTACTTGTCCATAATTCATACACTTTCTCATAGTCAGCAATAGTCATCACTCTTATTTCCATCATTTTATCTCCTATACCAAATAATTATCGCTTTATTCAACTTTCTGCAAAGTCCAAGCCGATTATATGGCGAACCAATGCTCGGTCTGTCGTGTAACGTCCAGTATGTCTGATCTTCCAGAGCTTTAGGGCGACTGCCTATAGCGAAGGAATATGTGCGGTCATACTTCATTTTTGGAGTTGATTAAGAAGTTCCATAGAAAGCTCCATATGGTTTATTTCTCTATACATAGACTTTTCCACCTTCCATATATTTTAGAGGATTTATTAGAACTGACCATACGTTTCCTGTTCAAACTCTTTCAACAATTCATCCATTAATATTACTCTCTTTTCAGCAATTTCAAGAGCTTTAGGCAAAATTATTCTTTGTGGCAGCTTGTCTCTACGTACTTTAACAGTTTCATAAGCCTTCCGTAAATCGTTTGGTTTCTTTGAAAAATCTCTTAGCACACCTACTACACCCAAAAAATCCAAAGCATCTGCATCACTTAAAAGGATCGCTTCTATTGAGTTGTTATCTGTGGCAGAATGATGATATTCTATACATTCCAGCACATGATCCATTAAATCTTTTCCACATTCCTTTGCTCGTAAAAACTCTTCAGCTACTTGTTTCGATCTTATAGCATGATCCATATCGGGTTTAATCCATTTTGCGTATCCACCCCAATCATGCAAATATGCCGAAATCGTTACTACTTTATTATTGTACTGAAATCCTACTCCAATATCGGAAATGATTTTCAATAGCCGTTTTGTATGGTTTATCCCCCATTCCCCGCCATACTCTTCAGTTAGTAACGCAATCTCTTCATTTTCAATACTCATAAACATTGATCCCCCTTAAAATAAATTATTGAGTATCTACTTCTTGCTCCTACCCGCTGTGTTGCAGTGTGAACGCACTGTTTAAATGAAGCTATACGTCCCACAGTGCCCGATCTGATAAAATAGATACTGTACCCATAATCAAAATCAACCCTCCAATAAACCAAGTTGGTATTCCCCACACCGTATTCTTTTCTTTTCTTATAAAGCTATCATATAGTGAAAAAAGTATAATAAATAAACCTGCAATGATTTCGGTTATCCCACTGCTATTTCTAGCCATATATATTGACTTCTGTTTAAAAGCCAGCATTAAAACGAATGCTCCCAAAATACAATTTCTCAATATAGCAGGTCCTCTACCCGAAGAACTAAATGGAGTAACTCTTTTCATCTTTTATCTCTCCTTCTAACTTGTTTTGGTATCAATAAGAATATTGCCAAATCAAAATATGGAATATATGCATCTCCCCAACCACATAATGAACCGGATGCTCCTAAAATATGTATCCTCTTAATCATCATGATTCGCGTCCTTTCTATCACCGAACGTCCAGCACTTACGGCGCCACTGAGCTGAGACTCAGAGCCTTACCCCCTTACGGAGCTTAGATTTTGGTGAAGGGGTGTAAATCAGAGCATGAAGCAATTCCCTCATTTCTAAATTGCGGCAGAAACAACAATGCCTTTGCCCATTGTAGCAATTTCAAGATATTAAACAAATCCCTTCTTTGTGGGTTTCTTCTTAATTACAATTAATTTCTTAATATCTTCTACTAAACTCATATCAGAAACATTGATCCAAAGCCATTTACCATCATGATATTGCCGAGTATTAACATAAATTTCATATATCTTTGGGTTAAATTCTTCTTTTAATGACTCAAATTTTTCTCTTTCTGCTTTTCCCAAAACAACGAGTACTGTAAAACATCCATCTTTAATGTAGAGAGCGCAGAGGGTCTTACCACTTCTTCTATACTTGACTTCCCAAATACCATACTTGCCACCATTGTTCCAAACAGGCTCAAAATCATAATTTGATTCTACAAATCCTATCAGTTCATTCCATGCTGGGATAACTAATCCCCCTAAAAGTATTTCAAATTGCTCTTTATTAGAGATTGTATTGGTCATGGCTTAGCCTCCTTATTTTGAGATAATGCATATATACTTGTAGTACTTCCTTTGTTTAATTCCGCACATGGACTCGCGGCCAACATCTCCATACCCACTCTATTTTCGTTGTTTTATTGCCTTGTAATAAACCAATTCTGGGTCATCCTCATCTAAATTGTCAATATACCCGCTTTTTTCATATTTGAAGGCTGCTATGAGGCCAGCCTCTTACAAATCTTTATTCTACTAATGTTTTAATTGAATTTCGATTTATTATCTCTTGTTTATTCTTCTCAACATAAGAACAACTGGGTTCTTTACCACATTTACGACAAGCTAAATCAAAAGCAGAATTTATAGCTCCGCATTTAGGGCATGAAAAATGTTCAGTCATTTCTTCCAGCCACTTTTCATAACCAGCTTCTTTAATGCGTTCTTGAGATTGCCATAATTCAATTCGATGAGCATAAAGCGATTGAAACTCCTTTAAATTGTCACAAGGATAATCGTTACATTCTATACAAAAATCGATCCTTCTTTTTTGGGCACAAACAGCCATTTTACATGTCTTGCAATAGCTTGTACGCTTTTTCGAACGGCAACCTTCACATCTTGTCTCTTCTATAGATTGATTAAGACGGATAGATAATTTTTTAAGTCGATCAAAATCTTCTTTTGAACCAATATATATTGTACATGATGGGCAAAACAAACCACAAATTGCAGCCAGCCTTTTATCAGGTTTTATAGAATCTTTCATTCTAATCTTTTCACCTCATTTTTTTGTTTAACATTATCTCTATCTCAATCAATGAGTCTTCATTTTTATACCCTATATGTAATTCGCACTCAAAGAATGTACTCATAACTATCCGATATTCATCAACGCTTTAATATTCCTCGGTATTGCCGAATACCACTCGTCCAAACCCAATGTAAATATTTTCTGTTTCGTATTTTCTGAAAAGTTTTCAATCGGATTTCCTTGTGAAAGTTATTTAATTCCTCACTTTGGACAAATAATTCAATATCATTTTTCAAATCACGCATGTGATGTGAAGATACTATTTGCATCCTATCTCCGTGTATTATGGTTTCGTCTTTCAATAAGCTATTCATCTAAAAACCCCAACTTTCAATTTTTTCTTATCTCCTAGTACACATAATACAAATAATTTATAATGCCATACCGGACATAGTCTATCCTTTTCTTATTAAAATTTTGTAACCTTATACTTTCTGTTAATAAAATCCTCCATTTGAATCATATGCACACTATTACCTAATGCATAGTTAAACTTGCCATTTCTAAACACTGCACAGGCTTTCTCATCTATTCCCCAACCTAATCTAGTTTTTGTTCTAACCATTCCCTCAATTAAGTTATCAGTATCATCCCATTCGCTGAAATGTACTCCGATAACTTGATTACTTATCAATCCAACACCATCACCAATAACAACTTGTTCATCACCTGTATCATTAGGCGATACTAAAAATAATTCTGGTAATATCAACGCCCCTGCTGAACAACCTGCAATTGGTACACCGTTTTCATAACAGTTAGTTAATACACTCTTTATAGGCTCTGTTGCATAGTAATAATGATATCTAAGTGTATCTCCTCCGCCAATAAATACCCCTGTAGCATTTCTTAAGTCTGCTGTTACTATGTCATAATCCATAACGTCGTTGTCATCAGGAATTATTACCTTATAGTCCTTTACTCCCAGTTCAAGCCAGTTGTCAACATAGAATCGCAAATAATCCTGCCACCCATGCTTATTAAGCAGCATAAGAACGAGTCTTGCGTCTACCCCACCTGCTTTAGCAACGAATGCCTCCGCAGCAGCCTTTTGAGATGGGTCACCACCTAATAGAAACAAATAATTATCACTACCTTGAGCTTTCCCTGGCATAAATGACCTCCTTCTAATTATAAAAAACTATATGTATGTCATATAACGTGTACACACTCATGACATCACTGAACCGTACCCACAAAGCCATTCTCCTTGGCGGAACCTTATTCAATTATCAAACGCCTCTACTACGAATACTACAGGTCTAACTCCATCTGTACAACATAGAATCTGCATGCCATCTTTGTTGTTCCATGGCGTATATGTAGCTCCGGCGGCGAGTGCAGTAACTCCTCTGTAAATATCAATCCAAGCCCATGGGCAAAAGCCCTCTGGCATTACGGCGCTTCCTTCAAAAACGAACTTGTCTCCTTCCTTTAATAAGGGACACGGGCCAACCTCTTTTCCCTCTGTCAAGTAAGCCTCTGCATATTCTTCGTAAAAGAATCTTTTCAAGACGGTTATTCTTACTTTCCTCAATGTCTCTACCCCCTATTTTATATATAATCTATGCCTCACATAATCCTACCTATACGCAATACAAGAATAGTACCTCATACAGCTAAAACCTGAAAGCAGCCGTATTGCTTTGGAATTCCTTCTATAGTCCTACTTCTTCCTATAAGAGAATTTGCATTACCTACCAGATAACGTTTCCGCACTCACTACCCCACTGAACCGGACCCACAGAGCCTATCCCCTTGGTGAAGCTACGCTCCCGATGAAGGGGTTCTGATGAATAATGCCCCTCAACGCCCCGCTCAATCATCTTAATATACCGCTTCCGGTACCCGGGACCTGACATAAGTCGCTTGTGCAGATATTGTCTCTCTTGGGTTTAAATAACTATTAAACTCCGCATGGGAGTTTGCACAATATAAGAATGTTGTGCCATAAAACTAAATCTTCTAATTAAAATCAAGGTATAATTCCAAATCCAATGACAATTAATATACAGCATATAAGCAAAACTATATTCCCTCCAAAGCCTATCCTGGATAAGATTCTAACAACTTTATTTTCTTTTGTATTTGAAGGTTTAATGTATCCTATTCCTAATATCCAGTAAATAAATAACAGGAATAAATTCAGGCTGCTTGAAGCCATTATTGCTAACCATTCAGAATCGCTTATTCTTAATTCCGCTATCCAAGCATATATGCTAAAAATAAGTAATATACATGATAAAATAGCTAAAGTGGTTCTAACAAATTTAATAATCTTACTAATAATAGCACCTCCCAAAATCCGTAGCTTTTTCAATTGCTGTATAATATACTACTGAAATAACGATCAGCACCATATGCCATATAACGACCCGGCACTCACGATATCACTGAACCGGACCCATTAGCCCTTCCCCTTGGCGGAGCGACCCTCCCGGTGAAGGGGTGTGGTTGCCCTTGCCCAACCTGCCGCAGCGTGAGTTCATTGTTGAACTAAACTGCTAGAGCGGTGACCTTTCACTTCTATTCCTAATTATCCCATATATACATTACATTTTCCAGCGAACATCCTTTAAGATAGAGTTAAATATTTTAAAGGATGTGATTTCATGTATCAACTTATCGAGAAAATGATTGATAACATACAGCTTAGGGGGTTCAGCCCTAAAACCATATATGCCTATACTGCCCATGCAAGAAGGAATACTTAGGGCGGTACACTCACCGGGTGGCCATATCAAACAACAGGATTGTAAAAATGCGTCATTTTGGCATCTTAAGCAATCGGAACCCTCAGGGCAAACTGCTTAAATGCAAAAAACTGACAGCAGCAAAGCTGCTTTTAAAGCTGACTGGCCGTGATGTAACGCTTTGTCTCTGCTGTCAAAAGGGATATATGAAACGGCAGACATTACTGCCACATATGGCGATGCCCTAATTCATTCGCAATTGCATAGCACTTGCCATGCCTGCCGGGGGAGGGGAGAGCTATGACTTCTAGTGTTTTTCCACCCACCATTTGTCTTTGTTCTGTACTTTACCCTCTTATTTTGCTATAGAAAAGTACCTTCTCTCCTTTTTCCGTAGGGGGTAAAAAAAGATTGAACCCCCATAATGAGTTAGCTACCGACCGAGACTCAGTTCAGCAAGGTTTTTCCGCAATCCTCTGTTCGGCGGTTGGTAAGCCTATACATTTAAGCACCAGAGTGGTTACAGCCATTCTAGTGCTTTTTCACGGACTGCGGAGACACTGCTGTGTGTTAGATGATATCCAATGAATTGACCCTGGCATTAAAAATTGTTTAAATCTAAGCTTACTATGATATAATAATGGTAAATAGTTAAACCTTTTTAAGTGAGGTGTTTGTTTTGAGTATTAATAAGTGACTGTTGTTGTCCAAAAGGAAGATAACTGGTATGTTGCAAAATGTCTTGAAAATAGTGTTGCTTCGCAAGGAAAAACTATTGAAGAATCAATTGATAATCTACGAGAAGCACTTGAGTTATATTATGAAGACACCACACCAGAAAGTCTTAATACCCCTACCTTTGTCACTAAAATGGAGGTAGCGATATAATGGGCTTCAAATATCCGGTATTGTCACCCGATGAAATTATTAAGGTTCTAGAAAAAGTTGGCTTTCAAAAAACATCTCAAAAAGGAAGCCATGCCAAGTATAAAAAGTCAGGTGATCCTCAAAGAGTTGTAATAATTCCAATGCATAATGAAATTGCAAAAGGTACTTTAAAAAGCATTTTGGAGCAGGCTAATCTATAACTTGAGGAATTCTTAAGTCTTTTGAAATAACTCATTCTTAGGAATGGGTTTTTTTATACCCGTGAGCTCATTGAATGTCATCTAACGTCTTCACACTCACGGCATCGCTGAACCGGACCTCAGAAGCCTGCCTCTTAGCGGAGCTCCGCTCCCGATGAAGGAGTGTGGTTGCTGCCCTTCTCCAGAGCAATAGTTTCTGCAACCCAAGGCATGCACGCTTCTTGCTCCTGCCCAACATGCCGCAGCGTGAGGGCATTGTTACAAGATGGACTGAGCCCCGCGAAGCAAGAGAAGCACAGGTGCTGCGACCTAAATTTCCTCTTATTCGCATTATATAAATATAACGTCGTAACGCACGAATGCATACCGCCAGTAAATTTAATTTTTACTATTTGATAGCATATACCATTCTTCCCTCAAGATACCATAGCTCACAGAATCGTAATATTGGTTATTAACAATTCTTGCTTTCCTATAAACAGCTTCATTTTTTAAGTCAAGCTTTTCAGCTAGTTTCATCATTCTCTCATTTCCAGACCAAGTTGATAATCCCAGTCTTATAAGTTTTGGGTTTTGCTCAAATATTTCGTCAATCCACATTTTTAAAGCTTTGTAACCTATTCCCTGTCCCCAATAGCCGTCATTAAAAATAACAATTCCAATTTCCATCCAGAGAGTTTCTTCTGATTTCCAATACCAATTCACTTGACCAATTATCTCATCAGTATCTTTGTTTGCTATTATTTTTTTATTTTTAAGTACGTTTTTTTCCCCTTCTAGCAAAAGTATTTTTAAGTCTTCAATATGCTTTCTTAATTCCTCCTCATTACTTTTTCCATAATATGGACCATTGAACTTATGGAATTCACGAGAAGGATGATTCCAATACAAATAATCTTCTAAATCTTTAACTTCTAATTCTCTTAAGACTAAGCTTATTGATTTATTCATGTTATTCCTCCAAAATTCTAAAATGTTTATTAATCAAGGCTTTAAAGCTCTTCTTATACTATCGGCGCATGGACGCGCCGCTTTTTGCATGGTCTGCCGCCTAACGTTTTGTGTCTGCAACGTTCCTGAACTGGACCCCTGAGGAATATCCCTTGACGGTGCTTGCACCCGGTGAAGGAATGTAGTGCGGCCTACCCCAGAGCACTACTTTACCGAACTCACGGCAGAGCATTGTTCTACGGAGTGGGGGGCCCCAGCGCCTAAGCCGACACGGGCGTCGGCTCCCCGAGTTAACATTCTCTAGTACATTATAATTCGTTCTTATAAAGTCTCATTAAATATTCTGGTTCATCCTCGTCTGGAACTTGTATTGTCTTTAAATACTTAAACCCTGCTTTTTCATATGCTCTAATTGCAGTCTTATTTTGGGGTTCTGGACCAATTATGCAACAAACTGCATCATTTAACAAAAACACATATTCACGTAAGAACTTAGTCAATATATTTTTTGCTAATCCTTTGTGAATAAATTCTTGCTCCCCAATAAACAAATCCATTCCGGCTGCATGCTCATCTGTGTTAACATACTTGCTATATTCTGGATAGTCCTCTATCATATACGTTTGTATGTAGCCAATACCCCTATTATTACATTCTATTACAAATGGAAATGTTGGCTGTTCACCTTTGATTCTTGGTAAATATCTTCTAACCACTTCATCAAATGAACTACTTTTTTTACCAAACCATTCTATAACAAAATCAGTATTTAGCCATTTATACATTATTTGCAAGTCCGCTTCTTCCAATTTTCTAAAAGTTATTTCACAAATTGCAGACATATACTCCCCCCTCAATAGTGTAGTACTTTCATACCAGTATCTTTTTAGAACAATCGGCGCAAGGATGCGCCGCCTTGCCCCCCATTTCGTTGAACGGTTCCGCACTCACGACACCACTGAACTGGACCCGCAGAGCCTTTCCCCTTGGCGGAGCTCCGCTCCCGGTAAAGGGGTGTGGTTGCCGTGCTACCGCTTCAAAGCAAATGCATCCGGCAACCCAAGGCACGCTTGCTTCTTGCCTTTTCTCTCCGTGCCGCAGCGTGAGGGCTTTGTTAGCTGATGGATAATGTCCCTCTACGCCTTGCTTAATAACCTTTGTATACCGCTTCCGGTACCCGAAACCTGTCATGTGTCGCTTATCTAAATACTGTCTCTCTCGGGTTTAAATATCTCACAAACTCCGAATAGGAGTTTGCACCTTATAAAAACAATATGGTTATTTTTGTCCCTTCCTTAATAGTTTTAGCACTGCTTCTTCACTCCCAAGATTATCATAATCTTTATTGTACCCATACAATATTCCGTTTTCCTGATTTTTAATCACGTATTCTGCGAGTTTCTCAATGCCTTCTTCTTTAGCACAATGAACAAATGCACGAAGTCTAATATCATGGCTATCACTAAACATATCCTTACCACAAGGAAAGTCTTTACACTCCCAACACCCATTAATCTTTTTGTCTACACAGCAATTATATTGATAACACCCTGACTCCGACAAATGCCTTCCGCAACAATTTTTGTCAGACTTACAACCATTACACTTATCTGCTAAATGGCATAACTTACATATCAGACCACAATAACCAGTATCATTACTTACTTCATTAGTATCCACTCAAATTCTCCCCCATCAATTTTATAATATTATACCGTTACACAATATAAGAATAGTACTTATTACATAGGTAAATCTGCAGCACCTATCACATAACGGTTCCGCACTCACGATACCACTGAACCGGGCATCGGAGCCCTTCCACCTGGCGGAGCTCCGCTCCCGGTAAAGGGGTGTGGTTGCCCTGCCCCGCTCCAGAGTGAATGCATCCGGCAACCCAAGGCACGGCCACTTCTTACCCTTGCCCATCGTGCCGCAGCGTGAGCGCATTGTTCGTATACTAGGTTCATAACCAGCTTATCTGGGTATGAACTTCTTCCATTTTCTTGTATGCTTAAATTAAATAATCTGGGTGAAAAACGTGCGCGTTGTTGGGACTTTGATCCCGTCGCATAAACTGTTTTAGCCTTGCTGACACTCATACCTCGATTGAGCTGGTTGTGCTTTTAGCACGCATCACCGTACGAACCTGTGGAGGGTCGCCAGATGAGGAAACCCAGAAAAAGGAGGTATTCTATGAACAATCCTGCACTGTGTATCGATGTATCTAAATCTTCAAGCTTTGCTACCGGCTTCTTATCTTACAACAAACCCTATACAAAACCCTTTGATTTCTCTCATACTCCCGAGGGAATGAAATCAGCTCTTCATTGCCTTAAGGAACTTCAGAACCGCACTAGCAGTAAGCCCGATGTTGTCTTAGAGGCAACAGGTAACTTCTACAAGCCCGTCACTCAGTATTTTGTTAGCCTTGGTTTCTCTGTATATGTACTTAATCCTCTCCAAACCAGTATGCAGAAGCGAAAGTCAATCCGTAAGATTAAGACTGACCCTATTGATACTTTCCGTATTGCTCAGATCTATTACACTAACGACTTGAAACCCTTTAAGGAGCAAAAGCATGACGCGCAGGAACTTCGAAGTCTTTGCAGACAGTGGGATGGATTTAATACGCTGCATACTGAGACTCAATTGAGATTCAGAAGCATACTCGCCCTAGTGTTCCCAAGGTATGACACTGTGTTTGACCACTTATGCAATCCTACATCACTAAGAGTAATTTCTTCTTTCCCTTCACCTGCGGCTGTTCTTTCTGCCAAATGTGAAGAGCTCTTTAGCTTAATTAAACTATCTAGACACTCCAATGAATGGTGTGACCAAAAGGTGGACATGCTTATTGCTGCTGCAAGAGAGAGCTTATCCTATGATGGGGCCCAACAGTCCAATATTCGGGTTCTGCAAAGCTATGTAAAGTCTTTGCTGACCCACAAAGAGATCCTGGCTGATATACGGGCTCTCTCCTGACTTCCGGCTCCTACTATCCATACCAGGCGTAGGAGAAGTAACAGCAGCCACCATTCTTGGAGAGATTGGTGACATTAGTAACTTTGATACAGCTAAGCAGTTAGTTGCTTATGCAGGTCTGGATCCTTCTGTTTATTAGTCCGGTAACTTCAGAGCGAAGAACACGAAGATATCCAAAAGGGGCACTCCCTATTTAAGTAAGGCTTTATTCCAGGCCGCCTCAGCTGCTGTTAGAAAACGACCAAAGGGACCATGCAACTCTGTGCTCTATGAATATTATACCAATAAAGTAAATTCAGGGAAGCCTCCAAAAGTAGCATTAGTAGCTACCTGCAGCAAGCTTTTAAGGATTATTTTTGGAATGCTGAGTAACCAAACCGAGTTTAGAGCCGGGTAGCTAATAGACTGATATTACTAATTCGATGCCTATTCAAGAATAGGCTAGCTTTGTTATTGCCACTTTTGCTGGGATAAATTAATTTCCCTTAAACTCTTGACTGTGATTAGCTGGTTTATACGTAGTAGTGGGCCCTGCAGAGCAAGAACCATAGAAATATCAGGTTAAATTGGCCACTGTAAATCATATTTGGCTATAAAGCGTGTTGGAAAGAATTCATACAAGCTTAGACTAGTTACTCTAGCATTAATGTGTTGAAAACTATGTGCTACTATTGGAAGTGCCTTTTGTATATTCTCAGCTTCGTCAATTAAAATTGTTGTATGAGCAGTCCAGCCATTATTATCCTTTATACAAACTTCATCAAATTTTCTAAGTAGTTCAAGCAATTCATAATTTACATCTGGAGCAAGGAATAATACTTTCAATCCGAATAAACCAATGTGATTAAAATCCAAATTGAAGCTCTTAGTATTAGCACTTACATCTTGAAGCATTTGCTTAATTTCATCTTCATGATCTATATCAAAAGATGCCAAAGTAATATGATGAGGTATGTTAGGAGTCTGGTATCCGACGATGTCTTCCTTATTTATTGTACGTTCAATTTCTTTCATTCGCTTTGATGTTTCTTTATCAAATGTAGCCATTAAATATAGGAATTTTTCTTGCATCTTAACACCTCCCATTTATGTAAATGAACTTTTCTTCAAACATAAACTTTTAAGTGGATTCGAAATAAAAATTTTTTTACAGTCACTATAGGGTATAGTAAAACTTCTGCCCGCTATTACGTATAACGGTTCCGCACTCACGACGTCTCTGAACCAGACCATAGAGGAATACCTCTTGGCGGTGCTTACCACCCGGTGAAGGGAGTGTGGTTGCTGACTCATCTCCAGAGTAATAGCATCTGCAACCCAAGGCATGCACGCTCCTTGCTCCTGCCCTCCGTGCCGCAGCGTGAGGGCATTGTTATGCGATGGGTAATGCCCCTCAGTGCCTTGCTCAATTATCTCTATATACAGCTTCCGGTACCTGGAACCTGACATGTGTCGCTTATGTGAATACTGTATCTCTTGGGTTTAAATATCTCACAAACTCCGCATAGGAGTTTGCACCTAATAGAAATATTTCGACATAGCGTTTATTATCTCCGCGATATAAGAGTATTAAAAGTCCTCTACTTACGTTCTTGTGTTGTATAGATACATGGTTATTCCGTTTCAAAGGTAACTTCTTTTACATACTAATAAAAAGGTTTTCCTTACTGAGTAATCCCTGTATTATAAATCCCAATGATATAATAAAGATTACTATAAACATAAATAGCATTGCGAAATTACTTTGCTGTCCATAATAGCCTGCTGCATTCAAGACAGAGTATATTAACATTCCATTAGAAATAAAGAAGACTTTGTTTCCATACTTTTTACTCTTAAGTAATCCAATGCCACTAATTATTAATAGAATAGCCATTAAGAATTCAGACACTAGATGAAATGATATTTGAATAGGACCTTCTATTATACCGCCTGTTAATATAATCATACCCCACATACATAGAACTGATATTCCTATTAAGATAGAATAAACAGCCGCAATTTTTCTAATCATACAAACCCCTCCTCAAAAGTAACCTATTTAAAATTATAATACTAATGTTACTAATATAAAAATCTGCATTACCTGTCGCATAACGTCCTGCATTTCCGATGGCTTGCGGGCTTCATGGGATGACCCTCGTTAGCCCTTCTTCGTGCTCTTCCCCTCCGAGCCCTTGCGGAAATGCTTTGTTATCGGATGTTGGACGCCCCGCAGCGCCTGAGCCGCATGGATGTGGCGGCCTTATACAAAAACCTTAATATTGCTCTCATTAAATTTAAAGTTTCAACCGATTGAGCATTTTTGCCGTATTTAAAACACGGTTCATGTATTTCATATGAATTTGGGGTAAGATGACATTTACCTTTTCACCTTTCCCGAAAAAATGTCTCCTATTCTTGACAGTTGCTAGATGTCCCTGCTCAATATCAGGGAATAGCATAAACCGTTCGACCTCAAGCCCCTCATTTAGAACAACGAAAACCTTAGGATTTAATTCCCACGATCCGTTATGCACCACTTCATTTCTTAGAGCTTCAATTGTACTTATCAGATCACATTTTTCAAAAACAGTCTGATTTGTTCCGTTAATTTTTAACTTTTTCCTCTCACCCCACAATACATCAGAACTTTTCATCTTCTTATAACACGAAAAATCATCCATGGGGTTCTCAAATTCATAAGCTAACTTGCAGAACATATCTAAAATAGAATATGCTTTTACAAAATAGCTTTCTAATAAGGATGATATGTTTCTAACTGACTGAGACATTGTGAAATAGGTTGTATTCAAAGCTTCTGTTTGAAAAGAACATTTGATATCGGAAATCTTGACATAGTAATTAACAAATGCATCCTCCATACCACTTATTAGATTTTGTATTGTTCCAATTAAGTACTGACAATCAACCAAATATAAGTAGCGATTGATATCCGGCATTGTTTTAAACAAATCCCCTTCAATTAATTTGCAGAAGCTGTCTGCGGTTAAGCCACAATCAGAATCTTGTCCTGCAGCTTGAAAAAAGATCGGCATTGTATTAAGTTGAGAATAGTATTTATCAGTGTCTGGGAAAAACAAATCTCGTAGTTTGTCATACAAGGAAACTAATTCACCGTCGAGTTCATACTTAATTGAATCGCCTGGATATATGTATGGGTCAACTGAAGAATTCTCCATCTCTTGGATACAGAATTCATCGCTTTCTTCAACAAAAAATTGTACATCTCATTGTATCCCGTTCTGGTAAAATGTCCTCATTATAGTCACCTCGATAATTTATATTTTAAAACTTCCCATTTTTGACATTAGTACAATAATACCAATCTTTTACCAAATAATAAACTTCAACGCCTTTCCCTAGCAACCCACCGCAGGAAGCGGCGGCCCTCGCGTCCAATGTCCGATAACGGTTTCGCACTCACGACACCACTGAACCGGACCCCAGAGCCATACTCCCTGGCGGAGCTGCGCTCCCGGTGAAGGGGTGTGGTTGCCCTGCTCCTGCTTCAAAGAAATGCATCCGGCAACCCAAGGCACGTTTGCTCCTTGCTCTTGCCCTTCGTACCGCTGCGTGAGGGCATTGTTATATGTCGGACCGAGCCCCGCAGAGATAAGAGCAGCATGGAGGCTGCGACCTTAAATATAACTCTCATTTGTATTTTTTAAATATATTTATATTACTTTCGTAATCTTAGGTTATATTTCTTCTTCTCTGCAATTTCATCTAATATCTTATGAAGGACTTTTGATTTGTTCTTAATTTCTAACCCATACGAATCTTCTTTTGCTCTTACTACTGCATCTTTTAATTCTTTAACTTCCATAACCGTTGTAGCAATACAATAATAACTTTTCGAACGCCCTTCATTAAAATTATCTAACATCTCTTTGAGAATTTCTTCCTTCATGTTTTGTAATTCCACAAATTGTTCAATGCCATTGTTTTGTACAAAACAAATATCATCCTCAAGCTTTTGATAGCATTTAAATGAATCAACTTCTTTGCCTGCTGCTCTATGCTTTTTCCACTTTGGGCAATCAGCGCTCTCATTGCATTCCCAGCAAAATTCAATTCCTTTCTTCTTAATAGCGCAGGTAATAAAAGGGCACCCAACACTCATTCTTGCCTCACTTTTACATCCTTCGCATTTGCATTTGCTATCCGTTTGATACATTGGACATAATTTACACGAAAGACCACATATCCCTACTTGAGGATATTTGATTTCCATATTTTTCACTCCTATACTTATTCCTGTACACAACTTTTAAAGTTCGTGTCCAGGTTTATTTTTCCCAGATTTTAACTGAGAATCACCTCATCGACTCTTCGAAGACATCTGCTATATTTCTTCGAAGCCCTTCTTAAACGTCCTCTATATGCCGCTTACTGCGCAGTAAGCGGCGGCGCGGGTTTTTACCCGTTTTACTTTTCAGGGGCACCATGGCATGATTAAACTGTAAGGTTAATCCGGGGATGGCCTGTCACTCCTTGTTGCTTTAAAGCACTCATAAAGTATGACCTCCTGCTCTGTGCCTGCCACTTCCAACTCACGCTTTGCTGCTTCAATCTCAATACCCTCTGCAGTAGCAGCTACAGGTTTTTTAGGTATTCTGATTAGCGCTTATTACGAGGTTGCTGTACGGTGCAGTTGCCAGGATGCCCCTGTTTTATCTTACACACTGCTTACCAGCTTTTAATGAAAGGAGGTGCACAGTATGTCTGATTTCGTTAAAACCTTATTCGTTGGTGCTGATGTCGGCCTGGATACCGTTGATATCTGCTTCTTGGATTTTGCCGGTAACAAGCTCAACTCCAAAAGACTTGCCTACGATAATGACCTTCCAGGTTCCCAAGAGCCTATTGAGCATGTCTTTCAAACCATGTTCAAGCATAGCCTGGAATCCATCATGTTCGGTATCAAAGCAACTTCTTTTCTAGGTTGGCATCTTGAGGTCGCCATTCTGGATAGCCCTGTCCTCTGGAAGTTCAAGCCTGCTGCCTTTGACTTCCCTTACATCGCCCTGCAAAGGCTTACAAGGCTTAGGTTCCACCTGGCCGATTATATGGCCAGAGAGAAGAATATTTTCATGAGCGTGCTTTTTTTAAAGTCCAGCTCTCTAAGACAGTCCGATATATTCTCCAATACCTTCGGTGCTGCATCCTTAGCTGTTATCAACGACTTTATGACTGTCGATGAAATTGCGGCAAGACCGCTTGATGATCTTATTGACTTCCTCATGGATACGGGTAAGTCACATTTTAAGGACCCTGCACAAACTGCCATACAGCTTAAAGAGGCTGCTTCAAAGGCTTACAGGCTTCATTCCGATCTGCACAATCCAGTTAACTTTGCTTTAAAAACGACTGCTGAGAATATCAAATTCTATTCAAAGCAAATGAAAATCGTTGATGCTCAGATCAAGAAGCAAGCCTCAGCCTTTGAAAACCCGCTGCTTTCAATTAAAGGCATAGGTCCTGTATTCAGTGCCGGCCTCATTGCTGAAATTGGCGATATTAAAAGGTTCCCCAATGATGATGCGCTTACCAGCTATGCAGGCCTGACATGGAAGTTCTCCAAATCCGGCAGAAACTAACAGGCAGAGGATACTTTCATCACCAGAACCGGTGACGCCTATCTGCGTTATTACATTACCGAAGCTGCAAACCTTGTCAGGCAACATGTTCCTGAGTATATCGCCTATTACCGGCAAAAGCATAATGAGTCGAAAACTCATAAACATCGTAGGGCCCTCGTATTTACAGCCCGTAAACTGGTCCGCCTTGTTTTCGCGCTGCTACACAATAACAAAAACTATTCCCCCAATTTTAGGAGGTGTAGCTAATTACTGATTTTACAATTATGTTAATTATTTACAGCAGATTTTTGGGGCTGCCGGGCATCTTATTGCCTTTTTTAAACAACAGCACCGTGCCTTTCTATTGCTACTTAAAAAATTTTTCTTGACATATTACCACGCTACTTTGATATTCTATACTTCACAATATAACCCAAGTATTTACTTGCAAAGCTCGTCCCGAAAACGCGCGACACGATGTCGCGCCAATTGCTCGGTCTGTCATATAACGTCTCCGCACTCACGACGTCCCTGAACCGGACCCGCAGAGCCTGTCACCCTAGCGGAGCTGCGCTCCCGGTGAAGGGGTGTGGTTGCTGCTCCTGCTCCAGAGCAATTGCTACTGCAACCCAAGGCACGACTGCTTCTTGCTCCTGCCCGCCGTGCCGCAGCGTGAGCGCTTTGCTATGTGATGGACCGAGCCTTCGAAGACAAGAGCAGCACGGATGCTGCGACCTTATACCATGTATCCTCAACGCTGTGAAGCAATATATAAAACTTTATACTAACTAGATAATGAAAGCGAGTTTAAAATTGTATTGAACATTTTATCCCAGTCGTAATCTGTATTATCTAAAACGATAGATTTCAAAGGTAACTGTTTTATTACGCATAACTCCAAAGCTTTTCTTTTTTCATAATAAGCAATTGTTTCTTTTGTTGACCACTTAGGTTTTGAACGAATAAAAGCTGTGCGTTCTAAAGATTCTTTGACATTATTCTGTGAAATATAAAAAATAACAGGGTTTAGCGGTTTTATAATGTCTGCAATAACATTTAAGTGCGCAATAATTTCATCGTCTCTTATATGTGGATACAATCTATTAGTATCATGGATTTGATGTTGAAGTAGAGTACTTTCAAAAATTGTTATTTCATCTTTGCCAACCATTTCAATAACATATCTCTCAAATCGTCTGTAAAATACATGCTTAAAAGTATCAAATGAAACAATAGGATTTCTTGAATAACAGAATTCTTTAGAGTTCAAGTACTCGATTAGCAGAGCGTTATACGGGTAAGGCTCAAGTATCTTATATGGCGAAAGTACATAGTTATCTTCAACAATAGAATTCTGTTTTAGCCATTCTGCTTGATCCTGATATTTCAAAATCAAAGTGTTATACTCAGTAAGAGATAGATATCCATAGAATGATAAATCTATTGGGTGTTGGCATCCTTCAATAAAAGCAGTTGAATTAACTCCATTTTCAAGAAAGTACTTGTAGAGTAATTGAGAAGTTGTTGTTTTCCCTGACCCTGGGATACCTTCAAAAACTATTAATTTAGTGTTTATCATAAATTACTTCCTTCATAAAACTATCATTTACTTTACAAAGTGTACTAGCACATCTACTCAACGCGCGACACGATGTCGCGCCATATGCTCGGTCTGTCATATAACTCTTAGTATTGTATCTGAAGTTGAGCGAATAGTAATTTATCCCGTATTGGCATTCACCCTCAATTTCAGATACAATTTAGTTGAACGAAGCCAATTATCTATGGGCATTCAATTTCGTTTTTCTATACGTTTTTAATTGTTTTTACTCCTTCATTATTAACTTTATATAATATTTATGGTGCTTCTCAGATACCCTTACTTCAATTTACCATTTTTTAGCATAACAGTATAGGTATTTATCTAGAAATGGGCAGACTTATCCCTGCATCCTATGCAATTAGTTTCTTAATTTCTATATTTCTATCCTTAACCGGACTCAATATTTCTTTCCTAACAAGCCTACCAATGTCGCAATACGGGCATATCCTCGGATCCTTACCTGTTAACTCTTTCAGCAGTTCCTGCCAGCTTATCTTTTCTTTTGTTTTCTTGGTGCTGATTCCGAGTATCTCTTTGCATCTCTTTAGCTTGATACTTCTATTGCGATTGCTCAATATACCATAATGCCTAATCTTTACAAAGTTATCAGGCAATATGTGCAGCAGAAACCGTCGTATGAATTCATGTGCTCCTACGGTCATAAGTTTGTTTTTATTCCTATCTTTGTAATCTCGATACTTATATGTTACTTTTCCATCTGCTAAATCAGTGATTCTGTTATTTGATATGGCTACTCTGTGCGTATACCTTCCCAGGTATTCAAGTACATACTCCGGACTCTTAAACGGTGGCTTTGAGTACACAACCCATTCTCTTTTATATAGGCTGTCCACAAGTTCTTTAAAATTTTTTTCTTCAGCTATTTCCTGTATATTACCGTAGAATTTAAGCTTCTCTTTGATATATGCATCCTTAAGATAGTGCAAAAACTTACCTCTAAACAGCCTTGATACTACTTTTATTGGAATTAGAAACTGTTCTCTTGATGATATCCATCTGTTAGAATCAAAAGACAATCCACCACCCGGTACAATGCAGTGTATTCAGCTTTAATTATCTCATATCCATCCGGAATTATTATATTTTCACTATATCTATCGTTTTTACGAAATGAATATTCATCTTCTGTCTGAATGGCTTTATTACTAAATATTTCGAGAATAAATGGCCTTGCTTTCTCTGACTCAAAAGAAAACTCAAAAAAATCAACTCCTCTACTTTTTAGCCAACAAAACATATTTTCTATCATAAAAGTTTTAAATTTACTGTAAACCTCGATATTAGTAGATTCTCCTAATATTGAAAATCCGCCAACTGCAAATGAAGCAACCAATGCAATATTTGGGTTCTCTACATCATCAACCCACATATCGCCTTTACATTCACCAGCAACAATCCCCGAAAAGCTTGGACTATCATCATATGTAATATTGGCAATAGCTTTTGAACCGAGCTTATCTACTTTTATCAATTAATATCATTCCTCTCATTACATATATAATCTTTAGTCCACACTTATTTTTCTGTACGTAATATAAGAATAGTACTTCTTAAATAAACCAATCTGCACCATCTGCCGTATAACGTCCAGCACTCATGACACCACTGAACCGGACCCGCAAAGCCTACCCCCTAGCGGAGCTCCGATCCTGGTGAAGGGGTGTGGTTGCCCTGCTTCCGCTCCATATTAAATGCATCCGGCAACCCAAGGCACGCACGCTCCCTGATCTAGCCCGACCTGCCGCAGCGTGAGGGCATTGTTAGGCGATTGACCATACCCCACAGAGTCCTACTTTGACAATTAGCTTCATAGGATCAAAGAATATTAATTAATCATAATTTTAATTCTATTTTGATTTATATGCTATACCATCAATTTGTACCTTAAGCCCTTTTGGACCACCTATATGTGCAAACTCTGTAGAAATAGTTTTTCTTGCGGGATAGTTTCCTTTAAATCTCCGTCTGAAGACTTCCTCCATTATTGGAATATCCCAGACATCTCTGAGCAAAACATCAACTTTAACTACTGAGTCTAGCGTGAGATTTACCTTTTCTAGTCTAGCGCACATATCATCAAGGGCTCCTTCAATCTGCTTTTCAACTGACTGACCAACATTCCCAACACAAAAACTGAGGAATACAAAGTCTCCCGCCTCAGTAAATCCAGAGAATGCCATTTCCTCGTTTACCTCATGCCTTACTATTTCACTCATTTAAACCATCCTTCTTAATTAATACTTGCTGTGTTACTTACTCGTGACAATGATTCAATTAACTTTATTAGCACCAATGAACTTTTCAATATATCACTCCATAAATGAATCAAGCTTTTGCATAGTCTGTAGCCTAACGTCCCATGTATTGCCGACGCGTCCTGCCTACCCGCATCTTGACAAAGTGTCGGCGATACGCTGTTAGGCAACGTGGGAAGCATATTATTCAGAGAGCACTATGGAGAGTGCTCCCTTCCATAACTCAATATTATAAATAGCTATTTCATCGTTTATGCCTCTCAAAATATCCCATCTCATTTCCGGAATAGTAGATATTATAACCTCCGCTACTTGTGTCTTCCCCAAACTCTATAGGCAAATATTTCTTATCAAATATTACTTTGTGAGGTTTGATAAACTGAGTATATACACAGATGATTTTGTTTTCTTCGTTATTAATCAATGCATATTCATAACAATTGTTGTTATTAAATATCGTTACATAGGCCGGATACATAAAGTGTTCTGTATCATACACAATTTTATTGACAATGTCTTTATATTGCTCAAGTTCAAATTTTTCAGAAATCTTGGATAGCCTGGATACTTCAGCTTCAAAATCTGCTTTTGAAAGAGAATATTCTAAATAAATCTGGCAAGTGGGATCAAAAAGAGTATCCCTTTGATAATAGTAATAAGAATCTATTCGTTCTGAATCAGGTATTTTCTTTGGGAAAATGTATAGATTGCTATACCCTTTGAAATCTTCAAAAACACCATAATCTTTAACATCAGATGTTTTGATAGGGGGTCCACCGTATAGAAATAAATATAGAGAACTAATGCATAAGAGCAAAAAAACAATTATACTTCCAGCTATAATAAGAGCAACTTTTTTTGTTTTCTTTTCCTTCATCTATTCACCTCAGATTATCAATAATTTCATATTATTATATTCTTAACCTGCGTCAAGGATGGCACACACCTCCTATGTCGCCTAACGTCCCGTGTCTGCGACGCCGAAACCCTTAGCGTGACCGCACTTTGGGTCGCAGGTGTGGTGTGCTGCTCCTTCTCCAAAGACTTGCATCTGCACACCCTTGCGCCAAACACATTGTTACACATCGGACCGAGCCCCACGAAGCCAAGAGCAGCAAGGAGGCTGCGACCTTAAACCTCTTCTGATTCGCATTTTATAAAGATTATGATTCATTAACTCTTAAAAGCCATTCGTTAACCAATGACCCAAATAGTTCTTCTTGCTCTAACTCCAAAATATGTCCTGCTTTATCTAATACAGCAAATGTTGCTCTTGGATAGTTATCCAAAATACTCCAAGCATCTTTATAACCTACACTTGAATCTTGGCGACCTAAAAGCATAAGAGTGGGTTTTTCATATTTTTTATCAATCTTATCGACATCAAATGAAAATTCATAACCATTTTCTTGAAAATTACTTAGGAATTTATCATCTGCAATTTTTACTCCAGAAAAAATTTCATCCTCATATCTCTTCCATATTTTTTCACTTTGAACCACAGCAATAGGATTGAATTCTTCTGCATCTAATGGACTAAGTTGTTGTAATAAAGATTCATCTTTCTTTAACACAATATGTGTAGGTCTATTGCGTTTTTTAGCATCTGCAATAATACAAGGACATAATAGTAATAACCCATCTACTTTGTTTGCCATTTTATAAATTAATCCCCTGGCTAAATATCCTCCATAGGAATCACCAACAAGTAAGAAATTTTCATTTGGAATAATATTGTCAATAAAATCAATTACAATATCAAGCATTATATCAGAATTTTTAATCCATTCTTCACTTTTGGTTTTTCCCATACCTGGTAAATCAATATATATTCTTTTGTATTCATTTCTATCTTTAAATATTGGCTCGAAGCATCCTGTCATTAATCTGTGGTCAGTATAATATCCATGCAACATAAAAATAGGCTTACCTTTACCACATATCTCATAATTTATTTCTAAATTTCTTATTTTACATTTCATTTTTTCTCCCCCATTATCCTTAAAAAATCTTATATTATCTATTCTATTCTTATATTTTCGCATTAATCTACTAACCCGAAGTAACCTTCTGCAAAGCCCAACACACTCATATATCGCGCCAGGACGGCGCACCATTTGCTCAGTTTGTCGTGTAACGTCCTCGCACTCACAACACCACTGAGCCGTACCACAGAGCATGTCCACCTGGCGGAGCTCCGCTCCCGGTGAAGAGGTGTGGTTGCCCTGCCCCCGCTACAAAGCAAATGCATCCGGCAACCCAAGGCACGCATACTCCCTGCCCTTTCCTGCCGTGCCGCAGCGTGAGGGCATTGCTAGCTGATGGATAATGCCCCACAACGGCTTGCTCAATCGTCTTTATATACTGCTTTCGGTACCCGGGACCTGACATGAGTCGATTTTGTAAATACTGTCTCTCTCGGGTTTAAATACCTCACAAACTCCGCATAGGAGTTTGTACCTTACATAAAGAAAGCGTATTGCTTCATCTATATATTATGCTTATACTGGGCAGATACTAAAATCATTTATCAAGCTTCATAAAAAAGCTGATTGTATTTCCATCAGGATCATTGATCACAAATGACCTTACACCCCAAGGCTTATCTGTTGGTGGTGAGTCAATGTCCATTTTCAGATTTATGAGCCTCTGATAATCTTTATCAACATCATCAACAACATAAATCAGAGCAGCATTTTTAGTTGATGGCATTTTTTCATCATCTAATTTGAAAATTATGAGTTGCGCGTCATAAAATCGGTAGTCTACACCACCATCAACTTCAGGTTCTTGCATGAATAGTTTCTTATAAAAGTCAACAAGCAAAGAAATATTATGAGTTAAAATACAGGCTCCGTGAAGTTTCATAAGCAACCTCCTATATAAATAATACTTAGTTTGCATTTCCCTACCGATATGCAATATAAGTATAGTACTTCTTATATAATCAATCTGCATTATCTGTCATCTAACTACTGCAACTACGACACCATGTTGTCAACACATCCAAAACAGGTTGTGTTTACGACGTAGTGTCGTCAATATTTATATATGGCTGGATTTACATTTTTCCTAAAATAATCTTATCCAATGGACTTTGTATATTCTTGATGCTCTTCGCAGTCACGTGAGTATATATTTCTGTTGTTTTACTACTCTGATGTCCCAGCATCTCCTGAATATACCTCAAATCAACGCCACCTTTCAGCAGATGAGTAACGAATGAATGCCTTAATGTATGTATTGATACTTCTTTTTTATTCCTGCTCTATCTTTGGTGCTCTCAAATATCCTTTGAACTGTTCTCTCGGTTATATGCTTATCCGAATCATCTCCAGGAAACAGCCACTTTTCTGGTCTGCATTTCTTAACATACTCTCTCAGCACCACTAATGCAGTCTGCGAAAGCACTGTATATCTGTCCTTTCTTCCCTTACCCTGAACTATATGGATAAGCATTCTATCACTATCTATGTCCGTAATTCTAAGTCTGACTACCTCTCCAACCCTTAACCCTGCTGAATATGTAAGGAACAATATAGCTTTATGCTTCATATTGCTAACATTATCAAGAATTCTTAACACGTCCTTTTGGCTCAGGACTTCCGGAAGCTTTTTCTCATCTTTTGGCCTTGTTATTTTTACAAACGATTCATGTCTCTTGAAGACATTATTAAAAAGAAATTTTATTGAATTTACCGCCTGATTTACATAAGAATGGGAGGACTGTTGTTCTTCCAAAAGGAATAATAAGTAGCTGTTAATATCTTCCTCATCTATTAAGTCGACATTTTTACCGCAATGCTTCAGGAACAACCCTATATGGCTCATATAGGACTTTATGGTCTTTTTACTATATCCCTTAAGCTTGAGCATATCCCCCATCATTATCATATAGTGTGAATTGGCGCCATCCGTTTCAATTGCTTTATCTTCGTCCGTGTATGTAATACTCTTGTCAATACAATATTTACCTGACATTTATTTCATTATACGATATTTGCTTTCTATTTTAAATGCACCATTATATAATATTTTCCACCATTTATATGACAATTTTCGATACCCGTACAAAATAAAAAGGATGTTCAGCTTATCAATATGACAAACGAAACATCCTTTTGAATTCCATAGCTCTGACAGCAAACCGTCCCTGTGAGCGTTCCCTACAGGATTACCTCTATTTCATCTCCGGCCTTGATGATTCCATCCTTTAAGATCTTTGTGAATATTCCCTCGGTCGGCATTATACAGCTGCCTATCTTCTGGAATATTTCACACTTTACATGGCATTCCTTGCCTATCTGTGTTACCTCCTGCAGTGTATCACCTATCTTCAGCTTTGTACCTACCGGAAGCTTCCAAAGCTCGAGGCCTTCCGTGGTCAGATTCTCTGCAAATTTGCCCGTGCAAAGCCCCTCAATACCTAAAGCCTTCATTTTATTAATGCTCTCTATACCAAGCAGACTTACCTGTCTGTGCCAGTTCCCGGCGTGGGCATCGCCTACCAGGCCATGGTCGACCTTGAACTCTCCCTGTTCTATGGGCTTTTTGAAAACGCCCTTCTTTTCGCTTATATTTACAGCTATTATCTTACCCTTCATACATATCCCCCTTTTCTATCTATCCGCCTATTTTATACATATCACGTTCTATCGGCTCGTTGCATAAGTCATTTAGTGTGTGATGCTTGGGTTTGGCTTGTACTGCTTCTGCCACAGCCTCCTGAAGTACTTTATATTTGTTATCCTGATTATTGTCCCTTAGTATTCCTCTTACATCTATTTCCTTGTTGGAATGGAGACAGGGCTTCAGCTTACCGTCTGCTGTAAGTCTGATCCTATTGCAGTTGTCACAGAATTTGTGGCTTATGGGATTTATAAGCCCGACTCTGCCTTTTGCTCCGGGCAGCATATAATATTTGGCCGGACTGCTTTTATCAGCCGCTTCCACCGGTTCCAGCTCTTTAAACCTTTCAAGCACTGCTGTATTGGGCAAATAGTGCTCTGATGCAAACTTCGCCGCCTGTCCCAAAGGCATCAGCTCAATAAACCGCACATCAATATTTTCATTTAGTGTAAGCTTGATGAAATCTCCTATTTCATCCTCATTGAAGTCTTTTGTCAGCACGGTATTTATTTTTATAGGAACCAACCCTACCTTTAATGCCTCATCAATACCCTCCAGGACATCCTTGATGTTTCCACCCCTGGTCATATATTCATATTTTTTCCCATCCATAGTATCAAGGCTTATGTTTATCCTTTTAAGACCCGCTTCCCTTAAATCATGGGCAAGCTTCTTAAGCAGTACTCCATTGGTGGTCAAAGCAATATCCTTTATACTCCCAAGCTTTGATATTCTCTCTATCAGCCCTGTGAGTCCCTTCCTTACAAGAGGCTCTCCTCCTGTAATCCTTATCTTATCTGTACCCAAGTCTGCACATGCCTTTACTACCTCAAATATCTCCTCCAGTGTCAGCATCTCCATATGGTCCTTCTTCTCTACGCCTTCCTTAGGCATACAGTACCGGCATCTGAGATTGCATCTGTCTGTAACTGATATTCTCAGATAGTTAATGTTTCTGCCTAACCCATCCTTCATATGTGACCTCCACCCTTTACAATAACATCCTGGTATTTCTATACAAGTATTATTTCTCCTATTCCTTCGGCTCCATAGCCGCCCAGATCCAGGAGTATATCCTTAAACTCTTCTGATTTAATTATATCAATAAATTGCTTAAACATGTCCATTTCCAAATATTTTTCTGGTATGGCAAAATCATACTCTTCCTCTCCTATGGGTATGAAGTCCAAATCCATTGCCTTAGCGGCTGAGAGCACTCCTACCCCCACATCCGCAGAACCGGAGCTAACCGCTGCAGCTACTGCCATATGAGTGGTCATATCACGTTCATAGCCCAATATCGAATCCGGGTCTATGCCTTCCCGGTTCAGAATATAGTCAACAAGTATTCTTGTGCCTGCACCCTTCTGCCTGTTGACGAACTGTACATCCTCCCTGGTAAAATCCTTAAAAGCTGCTATATTCTTGGGGTTCCCTTTCCTGACCATCATTCCCTGTACCCTCTTTACCCCTTTTACCAGAGCAATCCTTGAGTCGGGAAGGAGCTTTTTGATATAGCTTTTGTTGTATATGCCTGTTTCCTCATCAAGAAGATGTATCGGAGCCATATGTGCTTCACCCCTGCGAAGGGACATGAGACCTCCCATACTGCCCACATGGGCGGAGGAAAGGTTGTATCTTGAGTCCTTTCTGTGCATAAGGCTGCCTATCATATCCATTATCAAATCATGGCTGCCGATAGATACAATTGTGTTCTTAATATCATCGATGTTCTTGGTCAGCTCTATCTGAACCTTTTCCCCTGCTTCGATGCCCTCGCTGTTCCGGGGTATTGTCAAGATTCCATCTGCCCTGACCAGGGACATGGTGGCTCCGGCACCCCTGCTCAAGGGTGTGGCTATTAATTTGTCCTCCACCATTCCAAGCTTGATCCTTACATATTCGGTGTGCTTCAAGGATGATACTATCCTTCTGGATAATACCGCTTCCGCCTTGTTCTTAGGGAGCACTCCCTGCTTGAGAAATTTCCGGATAAGCGGTTTTGCGAAGGTTTCAAAAACAAAGTAGGCAGATACCGGATAGCCCGGAATTCCCAGCACCGGCTTTCCCTCTACTATTCCAAGTATGGCAGGTTTCCCGGGCTTGGTAGCGATTCCATGGACCAACACCTCCCCAAGCTCAGCAATAAGCTTTACGGTGAAGTCCTCGCTTCCGGCTGAAGAGCCTGCATTTATAATCACGATGTCATTTTCCTTTACAGCCTTTGATATTGTGCTCTTTAAGAATTCATAGTCGTCAGGCACCGGTTTGAATCTTACCGGTTCACCGCCATATTCCCTTACCATGCCCTCAAACATTCTGGAATTTGACTCTATAATCTTTCCCAGCACAAGGGGCTCCTCCGGTTCTATGATTTCAGTCCCTGTAGGTATTATCCCGACTCTGGGCTTCTTGAGGACCGTAAGCTCTGTAATACCACCCGAAAGCATAGCTGCAATATCTACCGGCCTTACCTCATGGTTTGCCGGAATAATCATTTCATTTGCCACAATATCTTCCCCTATTGGCCTGATATCCTGCCAGGGAGCTGCTGACTTGATTATTTCCACAGTTTCACTGTCAATTTCCACTATATCCTCTATCATTATTACTGCATCATAAGGGTCTGTGATCGGATCTCCCGTATCTACATAGATAAAATCCTTACCCTTCTCTAGCTTCATGGGATTTGCTTCTGAGGCACCGAAGGTGGATTTTGCCTTGACTGCTATCCCGTCCATTGCCGAAGCATTGAAGTTTGGGGAGGATACTCTGGCAAATATCGCGTCTGCAGACACTCTTCCCTGGGAAGCCAATACGGTCAGCCTTTCTACAGCTGCATTCCCCAGGCAGGCTTCTGTCCGGTCCAGTAGAAGCTTCCGGGCGACCTTGACGTCCATATTTGAAATGTATATGTTTCTTTCCTGCTTATTCATCCTTCTCACGCCCCATTCGTTCTATTTATTTAAACAGCTCCACCCTCACGGTTTCACCCTTTTCTATTCCTTCTTTATTCGCCGGTATCCTTATAAAACCTTGGGCTTTGGAAAGCTGCGAAATAGCCGAAGATTTCGCATGTATAGGCTTTGCCGCAATGCCGTTTTCCTCTTCCTCCAGCTCAACCATCTGGTAGGTCTCCTTACCCGGTGATGAATGAATATTGGAGCTGCATATTGCATTTATAAACAGGCTCTCTTCAGTTTTGCCAAGCAATCTGTCAATAAGCTCCCCAACAAATATTTTGAATATAACCACTGCAGAAACCGGATGCCCCGGGAGTCCAAAAACCGCTGCATTTCTGACTCTTCCTAGAATAGTGGGCTTTCCGGGTTTTACAGCAACTCCGTGTACGAATACTCCCGGTTCTCCAAAGGAGTCGATAACCTTCTCGGTATTGTCCTTCGCTCCTACAGAGCTGCCTCCGGATATTACAACGATGTCATTATCCTTCGACGCTTCATCGACTGTGTTCCTTATAAGGTCAAATTCATCTCTGACCACAATACTCCCGGTTACCTCGCCTCCAAGCTCCTGCACCATCGCCGAAAGGGTATAAGTGTTTATATCCCTTACCTGTCCCGGTGCTACACGCCCGAAGGGATCAACAATTTCATCCCCTGTGGATACAACAGCCACTCTTGGCCTTTTTGATACTTTGACATGGCTTATTCCTGCCGCACACAGCACTCCTATATCCTGGGACCTGATAACTCTGCCTTTAGAGATAACCTTTTCCCCCAGCCTTACATCATCACCAATAAAAATAATATTCTCCCCTGGTGCCACCGGACTATGGGCAGCCAGCATTCCTTCGTCTATACACTCAACATATTCAATCATCAGCATACCGTCAGCTCCCTCGGGAATCATCCCTCCGGTAGGAACATAGACACATCTGCCGGAGATTACTTTAAGTGCAGTGACTTTTCCCATTTCAACCTTTCCGATAATGTTTAAAAAGGCAGGCAGACTTTCGCCGGCTCCATAAGTATCCTTTGACACCACTGCATAGCCGTCAACGGTAGACCTGTTGAAATCAGGTATGCCAACCTGCGAGGAAACATCCTCAAAAGCTGTTCTGCCCAAAGCTTTTATAATTTCTACTTCCTCATATCCTACTGCAATATCACCATAATATTTTTCCATTTTCTGCTTTACTTCCTGTACGGTATCAACCTTTAGCAGCTTCATAGGCAGCCTCCTCCTTCAGTCCTTATGCCATGTACTATACCTGTCACTTACTACTGTTTTATCTCAAAATAAATTCTAGCCTAACAAAGTACAATTATCAATATATTATGTCTCTTAATTATGCGTTTAAAACATATTTAAAGGGACAGTACCTTTAATGTGAAACTGCCCCCTGTAGTCATCATTATTTTGCATCGGGCATGAAAAGCTGCTGCCCATTTTTCTTAAATTCTCCAATTATTTTCTGTCCTTCCTCCGATGTGAGAAAATCTATGAATGCCATTGCCGCTTTATTGTGAATGTTTGGATACTTCTCCGGGTTCACTGCAATTACTCCGTATGGATTGAATAAGACCTGATCTCCTTCAACAACTATTTTCAAGTCCACCTTATCAGCAAAAGAATACCAAGTACCGCTGTCTACAAGTGTGTATCCTCCCATCTCACTTGCCATTGTCAGAGTGTCTCCCATTCCCTGGCCTGATTCTTTATACCAATCTTCTCCCTGGGGCTTCAAACCGAATTTTTCCCATATTGAAAGCTCCTTCTTGTGTGTACCTGACTGATCCCCTCTTGATATGAATGCAGACTTGGACTCCGCTATCTTTTTCATTGCTTCTTCTGCACTCTTTGCATCTCCTGCACCTGCAGGGTCATCCTTTGGGCCTACTACAAAGAAGAAATTATACATTACATCCTTCCTGTTTATGCCGTAGCCGCTTTCTACAAATTCATCCTCGGACTTTCTGGCATGAACCAGCAGAACATCTGCATTTCCCTGCTTGCCCATTTCCAAAGCTTCACCTGTACCTACTGCCACAACCTTTGTGGTCACGCCATACTTCTTATCAAAGGCAGGTACAAGCACGTCCAAAAGCCCGGTGTCTCTTGTACTTGTAGTAGTAGCAAGAGTCATCTCAGACTCAACCTCTACCTTGCTTTCCTTTGAACTACCAGTGTCATTTTGTTCAGGAGCTTTCGGCGCACAGCCAAAGGCTAGAACCGAAGCTGCAATAATCACCAATACCAGCATAATAATTGTCAATTTACCTCTGTTAATATTTCTATTAAACATTTAAATCCTCCTAATAAATCATTTTTCCTTCGGTAAAGTCCAATGTCCTGGCATCCTGAGGGCTGCTGAATACTTGAGCAGACTCACCGCTCTCGATGACGTTCCCGTTCAGCAGGAAAACTACATTATCAGACAGTCTCTTTGCTTGAAACATATTATGAGTAACTATTACTATTGAAGTCTTATACTCTATCTTTACATGCAATATAAGCTTTTCTATCATCGCTACGTTTGCGGGATCAAGGTTGGCTGTAGGCTCATCCAATAAAAGCACCCTCGGCTTATGTATAATGGCTCTTACAAGTGAGAGTCTCTGAGCTTCTCCTCCTGAAAGAGTTACGGCCTTCTGCCTTAGTTTCTCCTCAAGACCGGTAAGCTTTGCAAGCTCATGCACTTTATCTTTTACCTGAGCCTTGGATACACCTCGAAGCTTCAAGCTGTAAGCCATATTTTCATATACAGATGTATTGAAAACTGCCGGCTTCTGGAACACCATCGACATATGTCTTCTTGTTTCTATATCCGGCTCACTTTTTAGCTCTTTTCCATCGAAGATTATTTTCCCGCTTGTGGCCCTTTCCAGTCCGTTAAGTATGTACAAAAGCGTACTCTTCCCTGCACCGCTGGGGCCGATTATACCGGTTATCTTCCCCTCTGCCAGATTCAGCTCGTCAACATCCAGAACCTTCTTTTCACTGTATGCCTTGGTAAGATTTTTTATACTGAAAATATGTTCCATCAGCGTACAATCCCCCTTCCGCTTCTGAGTACATCCAATGCGCTGTTAATCAAAAGAGAGATTATCAGAAGGATCATTCCAAGGGCAAGGGCCAGCTGGAACTCTCCCATTCCCTTATGCAGTGCTATTGAGGTTGTCATTACCCTGGTCTGAAACCTGACATTTCCGCCAACCATCATTACTGCGCCTACCTCTGCAGTCAACCGTCCAAAGGCAGTAATAACAGCTGCTCCTATTGCATACCTTGCTTCCTTGATGATTAGCCATACAAGCTGGAGACCATTTGCTCCCAAGCTTACTGCAGTTTTCTTCACTAGCGGATCAACTCCTTGAACCGCAACAATAGTTAACCCTGTAACTATCGGTGTCGCCAGCAGCACTTGAGCGATGATCATAGCCGTTGGTGTGAAAAGCAGTCTCAATGGTCCAAGGAGTCCTATCTGATTGGAGAGCAGTATGTATACCACCAGTCCGATAACTACCGGAGGCATCCCCATGAAAGTGTTGGTCAGGTTTATCAAGGCTGTTCTTCCCCAAAACCTATGAAGTCCTATCATGGCGCCAAGGGGCAGTCCTATAGCTGTGCTTATAAGAGTTGCGATTACTGAAATTCTGATTGATAGAGCTATTATGCCATAAAGTTCAGGATCAAAGGAAAGCATTAAGAATATTGCTTTGTTAAAGACTTCAATGAAGTATTCCATAAACATCTCCTTAAGATTATTGTTCTATAAAAATTATACCTCAAAAATAAAAAACAATCCTGAAAAGGATTGTTTCATAGCAACATTTAACAAAACATTTTCCTTTCCTAACACGGGAGGCTCAGGGATTTCTTCCTAAACCCT
>LOES01000039.1 GCA_001515955.1 Clostridia bacterium BRH_c25
GGTGTTCTTGTTGGAGTAATCATATTTGGAATAACCCAATTCATCCTCCATCTCACCTTCCAGCATTCCCTGAAGAGTATCTCCTAGCAAATCTTTGAGCATTTCCTGAACATCCTGTGCGGTTTCTGGTCTGTAGTGCTCAAGTAATCCACTGATGAACGCCTTGCGTTCTGGAGTAAGCTTTCTTTGTCTTGCCATAAAAATATCCTCCTGAATTAATATTTATCTTAACATTAATCCAAGAGGATTCTCCACCGGTTTACACAAAATATTTTACACTACCACGGCTTGCGCCGTTTTTTCATTTATCTTTATCTGCTTTCAAGTATTCCTTTTGTCTCATCCAGATACTTATCAATTACCTTTTGAACATTTGAATCCTTGACTATAATGGAGATCTCAATACGCCTGTTGGCCGCCCTGCTATCCTCATCACTGCCCGTACTGATGGGACGGAATTCAGAGAACCCATTGGCAGCGAAGTATTCCCCGAATTTAAACTCCAGGTTGGGATTTACACTGAACATATAATTTACCACCTCTGTGGCTCTTCTCGCAGATAATTCCCTGTTGTAATCCGAGTTCCCCAAGCTGTCCGCATGTCCGTCAATACTTATGGCATCTATGCTTTCCCTTATCTCAGTGTTTTCAAGCACTCTCTCAAAGGCTTTGGATAACTGCGTCAGCAGCTCTTTCGCTTCCGGCTTGAGCTTGTAAGAATTATAAGCAAAAACCAGATTTTCATTGATAATGATGTTCGCATTGTCTCCTATAGACACAAGCTCCTGTCCTTTATCATTGTATCTTCCCAATTCCTGCTCGACAGATGCCTTTACCTTCTCCAATATGTCCAGCCTGAGAAAAGCTATGCTCTGAAGTCTGACTCTGAGGCTTTGAAGCTCTTCATTGCTCATTGAGATGATTTCCTTCTGATTCTCAATCTCCTGCTCGGACAATGCCAGAGCAACTCTGGTCTTGTCTATCTCAAGCTTGATGAACCTAAGCTCTCTTTCCGCACTGGTTATATTTGCTCTTGATATCTCCAGCTGCTGTTTTGCGTGTTCAAGGTTGTTGCCGTATATTATGTTTTGAACATAGGCAAGCAGCATAAGGAAAAACAATATCAAAGCCAGTGTAGACATTACATCTGTGAAGGAAGGCCAGAAATCCTGCGCCTCAGCCCCTCCACCAAAATATCTTCTCCTTGTTTTCATATGTTACCTCCTGACTCCAATACCCTTTTCACTGCTTATGGTTGCTGCTGCCTGCTGTATGGCATCTGTAAAATCGCCCATAACTTTTTGATTGGAGTTTATAACCTTTGCAGTCTCTATAAGACTCTCTCTAAGATTCAGGAAGCCTACATCCATTCTCTCAATATTGCCTTTCAGATTATAATTAAACTCACTGAAATCTCTTGTATTGTTATTGAATAAAGCAAGTGCTCCCTCAAACTTCATTGTTGTCTCTTCAAGACACTTTGAAGATTTTTCAATATTACCGCTTGCTATGGCAAGCTTGTCCGAGAAGTCCAATACTGTGTTGCGAAGTACCTCCTCCACCTTACCGCTGAAGCCGTCAAGAGAGGTTATTATCGCCATGCTGACCCGGCTCAGTTCTGATTCCTTATGTTGGAGAAGCTCCTGCTCCACCACATTGTCAAGATAATCCTCAATCTGAACCATAAGGCTCTGCCTTGCTTCTTCTACATTTACCAGAATCCCCAGCACTGTTATGACTATCGATCCGCTTACACCTGCCAGGCTTGTTGAAAAGGCAACGGACATTCCCTTTACAGCGGAAACAAGTCCCGAGATAACCGAGTCCATACCGACAAGCATATCGTTATTTCCACCGTTGTTCAAAAGCTCTACCAGCTTTCCGACAGACAGCGTAAGTCCATAGAAGGTGCCCAATAATCCCAGCACTACCATTAGCGAAACAGAGTTCTTCACAAACCTTTCTCCCAGTGCTAATCCTTTAAGCCTGGTATTGAAGTTTTTCTCCACTATTGCCTGAGTATTGACTTCACCTCTGGCAGTCATAGAAATTGTTCTGTAATCCTCCACTATTGCATCCAAAACCGGGCTCCTGAATTTACCGTCCTTCCTCTCTGCCGCCGATTTCAAATCCTTCTGCAGCCTGTGGTATTTCCCCCTTACTTTCAGCATTGTAAAAAAGGAAACAGCAAGTATGATTGCTATTGCAAATATTATGGAATATGCAGTATAGCCCAGGCTGTTCACAGCTTTTGAAAGAATCCCCAAAATATCACCCCATCTTAAAAAATAATTCTATGCCAATTTGTATTTCCATATTGTTTTTCGCGAAATGCATAGCTTGTACTATTCTATTTTATACAATATGAAGCAAATAATCAATATTAACAGCTTCAAAGGCACAATGCAGTAATATTTGTATTTTATAATGATTTACTTGGGAATAGCAAGAAAGACATAATAGCATGTATCAAATACTATCATGTCTTTATTTGTATGTTATATCTTCAGATCTTCTACCATGTCCCTGGTATCCTGTATAAACCTTGCAATCTCACTATAATTGTTTCTTGCCACACCAATAAAAATAATATCAGCCACTGTAAGCTGTGCGATTCTCGAAGCTATAGCCCCTGTCCTCAGGTGTTTTTCAACGCTGGCAGTATAAAGCTTGATATCAGCAACCTCGCTGATGGGAGAATTTCCATATTTAGTTATGGAAATTGTCTTCGCACCCCTAAGCTTTGATCTTTCCAAGGACTTATAAACCTCCAGTGTCCTGCCGCTGTGGGATATGCCTATTGCAACATCCCCTTCTTTCATATGTATTGAAGATGTAAGCTGTGTGTGACTATCCATATACATACTTACAGATTTACTTATTCTCATTAATTTATACTGCAGATCCTGTGCTACAAGTCCCGATGCCCCTACTCCGTAAATATTGATATGATTTGCTTCAATCAGTGCTTTTATGGCTTCCGATACAGATTCTTCATTCAAAACGCCTACAGTATCTTCAATGGCCTTAATATTTCCTCTGGAGATTTTATTGATTATATCTCTTGTAGAGTCATGAACAGTGACAGCCTCATATACATTTTCCTGATTATTCAGCTTTAGAGCCATCCCTTTTGCAATATCTATTTTGAAATCCTGAAGGCCTTCAAAGCCTAACTTCTTTACAAAACGGATAACACTGGCAGGGCTGGTGTCACATAGCTCTGCAAAATCAGAAGCGGCAAGGCTCACTACCTGGTCTCCGTTTTCCAGAACATAACTTGCCAGCTTTTTTTCCGCAGGGGTCAATTCTTCATATATCTCTCTTATCTTTAAATCACAGCTCAATCACGTTACCTCCCGGTGCTGATTCCAATAGCTCGATTAAGTGGAATCCTGCCTGTTTCTCACAAAGCAGACATACTAAACTCAAAGGTGTCTCCAGGCTTTATCATCTCAATCAGCAGCTCTGCCTCAGACGCGTCTCCCGCCACATTAACCCTTTCATCAGCTTGCAGTTCTCTTTTTATTATTTGTAATTCTCCTTCATACCTTAAATATCCTTCATTATCTATAGTAACATTGTATCTTTTTCTTTTTACAGTATTGCGCTGCAATATCTTCTCATGGGGCTTCAGCCTCGCCTCCTGGGAACGGATCACATATTCACCGGGATCCATTCGGTTTGTATGCAAGCCTGACAATATTTGAATTTCTCCTTCACCGGGTTCAAATAATCTTAAGGGTATCGAATATACAGCTTTCTTTATACCGGCTATGCTTTTAAGCTCTTCTTCTGCTGCAAATGCATCACCTACATAAACAGTATCAACTCCGGAATGCAGCAAGTGCTGTGCTGATATGACAGGTCTTATATCCCTGTGGCATTCCAGGGTCGGAAGGCCCTCATGCAGAGGGCCTCTTCTTTGAAATTGCAGAGGTATGAATGCGGCTATCTTCATTCCATGCTCCCTGAAACACTTGTTCCGCTCCATAAATAACTCATAGGCCATACCTGTATCTCTTCTCGGGTAATAGTTATGGCACACCTCCATATTATTCATATCAGCGCCATTATGTATCAATGCATCCAGGTACTTATCAGAGACGGTGCTTGCATTTAGCTGTATTCTAAAGGCTGTATCCCTTGATAAAGCTGCTATTTCGGAAACAGTAAAGCCAAAATCGAGCCTGAGGGCATGTATGTTGTATTTTCTTACATCAATTCTATCTATATAGTGTTTGGATATATCCGCGGTAACCGTCATTCCCAGCTGTTTGGCCTTAAGCAGTATTTCCTCCGCTTCCTTATAGACATTGCTGTCAGCTTCCGGAATATGCAAAGACGTAAAAACTTCCATTATCCCTAACTCAGATGCCTTTTCAAGGTATTCCAGATTGTCAGAAAGACTGTAACCCATACCCGTATACAGTGATATGCCGACCATGTCTATCTCCTTTCACTTACATTGCAGCGCTTTGTGTCCCTGCCGCACTCTTATATTCCTGATCCTCTTCCACAGGATCATTAAACCCCAGTAAATATGTAATAACAAAACCTGCAACATAAGATACCAGTACTCCTAATAAATAAAATACTATTTTATCCGGCTTTATCAATGATGCCAGCGGTAATCCGGACAAACCCATACTGATTGAAGCTACATTGAATATTGCGTTTGAGGCGCCTCCAACGGCAGCACCCAGACATGCACCTAGAAATGGCTTGCCAAGAGGCAGTGTTACGCCATAAATCAAAGGTTCTCCAATTCCAAGTATTCCTACAGGAAGTGCACTCGCAATTGTTCTTTTGAGCTTCTTGTTTCTGGTTTTTACATATACGGCAATTGCTGCACCGACTTGACCCGCACCTGCCATGGCCAGGATAGGAAGCAGCGCATTTTCACCAAATTTCGTGAGCAAATCTGCATGAATGGGAGTAAGTCCCTGATGCAGGCCTGTCATAACCAAAGGCAGGAAGGTTCCGGCAAGTACTGCACCTACAAATGCGCCTCCGGTCTGGATAGCATTTGTAACCACAGATCCTATGCCATCGGATATAGCGCCGCCGATGGGCTGTAGAACTACAATTGCAACAAAACCCGAAATGATTACCGTTATAAGCGGCGTTACAATCAATTCTACTGATTCATGCACTACTTTCCTTACTTTCTGTTCAACAAATGCTGTAAACAGAACTACAAGAAGTACTGCGATAACTCCACCACGCCCGGGAACCAGTGCCTTGCCGAACATCTGTACATCTGCAAGTCCGGGAGTCATCAAAATACCTGCCATGACTCCACCCAAGGCCGGTGAACCGCCAAACTCTTTAGCAGCATTCATACCAACCATAATCAGCATG